>JAGNIJ010000002.1 GCA_018001225.1 Kiritimatiellia bacterium
TCGAGAACAGCGACGTGAAGAAGATCGAGCGCGCCCTGCAAAGGCTCCACGACGTGGCCCACGCGAGGCCGCTCCGGGAGGACGGCCGGCACATTCTCATCTTCAATCTCCGCCCCTGGTACACCCATTTGGCGCACGAGGGGATCCTGGCGGCGCGCCTCCGCTACGCGGGGCATCACGTGTCCTACTACACCTGCCTGCACGATCTGACCTTCTGCATGCGGCACAACATGAACGCGCCGGAGTCCATCCGGGTCTGCCATGGCGCGCAATGCCTGGCCAAAAAACGATGGATGGACTCCCGGTTCCCGCTCCATTCGCTGGGGCCGATGTCCGCGGAAGCGGCCGACCAGTGCCGGCGGATTGACGCTCTCGGGCTGGAGGATTGGGAATCGTACGCCTGGCGCGGGCTCGCCATCGGCTCGTTGTGCGCGTCCTCGATGTTCTGGTACTTCCGGCGGACGCATTTCACGGAGGCTGATGTCGCCACCTTGCGCCAGTTCCTGAAGACCGCCGTGCACGTGGCGGACTGCTTTGACGTTTTCCTGGAGACGAACAGGCCGGATGTTGTACTGCTGTACGGCGGCGCGCATTTCACGGAAGCCGTGGTCGTGGAACTCTGCCGCCGCCGCGGCGTCCGCTCCGTGACCTGGGCCCAGACGTGGAACGAGTTGTTCATCGCCGCCCAGGACAAGTCCACCTGGGCCTCGCTCGACCTGGAGCGGTTCGACCTCGCGAAAGCGCAGATTCCAGCGGAAATCCTGCAGAAAGGGCGCGACCTCCTCGCGTTCTGGAAAAAGAAGCATGGATACCAGGGGTTCATCTTCTGGGAAAAACAAAATCGGCAGGCCTCCGATGCCGGCCAAGTCATACGCGGCGATCCGCGCCCGTTCGCGGTGGCCTATACCAACACGACCTTTGAGACCGGTATCCTTCGGAAAAAGCGCATATGGAACGACCAGTTCGAGTGGTCGGTGTCGCTCGTGGAATACTTCCGCCGCCATCCCGAATACCGGTTGATCATCCGTGTGCATCCGGCGGAGGCCGTCAAGGACGAGTACCGGGTGGGGGAATGGTACCTGGACCGCATGAAGGACTACGTCCGGGATTGGCCGGAGAACGTAACCATCATTCCGCCGGAATCCCCTGTTTCTTCATACGAGCTTGCCTATAGCGCCCGCGTGGCGCTGACCTACGTCTCCACCATCGCCATGGAACTGGCCTGGCAGGGGGTCCCGGTGATTACGGCGGGACACTGCCATTATGTCGGCCGGGGTTTCTCCTGCGATCCGGAAGACGAGGCGGCGTATCACCGCGCCCTCGACCGTTACCTGGCGGAGCGCCAGGCGGTGACGGACGACATGGTGTCCGCCGTGGAGCGGTACATCGCCTGGTTGATCTACGTGCGCCTGGTGGAATTCGAACCCCTCGAACTGGGCCGGAGAGAAAGCTACCTTCGCTGCCGGAAAATCAAGCCCCGCCAGGTGTTCTCGGGGAAGCTTGCGGGCCTGGAAGCGGTTTGCTCATTGATCCTGGACGGCCGGGAATGGTGGCGGCTCGACCAGACCGGTCCGGCGGAAGCGGCGGCATCCTGACCGCGCCATGCGTACCGTGTCGAAAACCCCGGCCTCCCGATGCGTTTCCATGGCCTATCGCCGCCGGGAGGGGCCGACGGGCGGCGCCGGGGGCGTTCTCTACGTCCAGGAGGCCCTGCTCGGCCGCGAGCTGGATGGGCTTGCCCTGGACTACGAATACCAGCCGGACCGGTTGGAGAAGGGGCGCGGGGCCGCGCGGCTTCAGCAGTGGGCTTGGCGCTGGCTCAACCTCGGGCACGCCTATTTCGATCATTTCGTCTGGGCGCGCCGCGTGATCCGCCGGCTCGGCGGACGGCGGACGTTCTTCGTGGCGCACGAGCCGTGGAGCGCGTTTGTCCTGGCCTTGATGAGGCAGCGATATGTGCTGGTCTACCACCAGCAGGGAGCCCTGGCGGCGGAAAAGGACAGCTTCCGGCAGGCCCTGTCGAGGCGCGAGCGAGGATGGGAGCACGCAATCGAGTGCCTCGCGTTCCGGCGGGCCGAGCACGTGTATTTCCCCAGCCGCGGCGCGGAAGAAGCGTTCCTGGCGACCACCAAGTGGCTGAAAGCCGGGAGCTTCCGGCACGGCGGAATCCTTCACAATACCATCTTGGAGGACGATGCCCGCCCGGGGGAGGCGGACGCGAAGGCCCTGGCCCGTATCCCCTCGGATCGAACCGTCTTCGTCTCCATCGGCGCGTACAGCGAGGCCAAGGGGCTGGACCGGGTGCCGGAATTCCTGGCCCGGTTTGCCGGCGTCAGCGCCCGCCCGTTCGCGTGGGTGGTCGTGGGCTCGGGCCGGGGGCGCGAGTCGTTGGAACAGGAAGTCCGGGCCCGGGGCCTGGACGGGAGCGTGATGATCTTCGACGGCGCGTCCCACGCCTTCGTGCTGAAGCTGCTGGAAAAAGCCGATGTTTATATTATGCTCCACCGGCGTTCGATTTTCGATTTCGCCACCCTCGAGGCCATGCGGGCCGGATGCGCCCTCGTGCTTTCCGACGAGGGCGGAAACCGCGAGGTGAACGTCCGGGAAAACGTCCTCCTGGTGCGGGGGGGCGAGGCGGAATCGGCGGCGAGGCGGCTGGCCTCCGCCGATCTGCGTGATCTGGGAGAGCAAAACCGCCGCGTTTTTGCCGGGCATTTTTCCCCGGCCGAGTTTCGCAAGAGGTATATTGCCATGCTGTGCCGGCACGCGGGCATGGTCCCGCCAGCCGGCGAAATGCCCCGTCCGACTCCCGAACCCTGAACCCTGAACCCTTGGAGCTCCCATGAGTCTGTTCATTATCGCCGAGATCGGCATCAACCATAACGGCGACCTCAAGATCGCGAAGCAGTTGATCGATGTCGCCAAGGACTGCGGCTGCGACGCGGTCAAGTTCCAGAAGCGGACCATTGACCTGGTCTACACGAAGGAACTGCTGGCCTCGCCGCGCGAGAGCCCCTGGGGGACGACGCAGCGCGCGCAGAAGGAGGGGCTGGAGTTCGGCTTGGAGCAGTACCGCGAGATCGACGCGTACTGCCGGGAGAAGGGCATCGAGTGGTTCGCCTCCGCGTGGGACCTGGAGAGCCAGAAGTTCCTGCGGCAATTCAATCTCAAGCACAACAAGATCGCGTCGGCCCTCCTCGTGTGGGAGGACTTCCTCAAGGAGGTCGCCTCGGAGAAGCGGTACACGTTCATCTCCACCGGGATGAGCGAGTTCCGGCACATCGACCGCGCCGTGGAGATTTTCCGCGCGGCGAAATGCCCCTTCGAGCTGATGTATTGCAAGTCCACGTATCCCCTCGAGGACGAGAAGGCCAACCTGCGCGGCATCGTGACCTTGCGGGAGCGGTACGGCTGCCACGTCGGGTACAGCGGGCACGAGGTCGGGCTGGCCGTGTCGTACGCGGCCGTCGCCCTCGGCGCGACGTCGCTGGAGCGCCACATTACGCTCGATCGCGCCATGTACGGGTCCGACCAGGCGGCCTCCGTGGAGCCCAACGGATTCCGCATGCTTGTCGGCGCCGCGCGGAAGATCGAGAAAGCCCTTGGCGACGGGCGCATCGGCATCACCCCCGAAGAATTGCCGCAGGCCCGGAAACTGCGCGCGTATTTGCCGGTGAGCTGGGAAGCGTGATGCAGGGTGCGGGGCGCGGGATGCGAGATGCAGGATACGGGATGCGGGGTGAATGATGAGCTATCGTAATTTGGAGATTTGGGTGTTGGCAAGAGGTCTTGTGGTCAAGATTCACAAGATGACGCTACAGGAGCTGCCGAAGTTTGAAATGTATGAAGAGGGGGGGCAGATACGCCGATCAATCAAGTCCGTCAAATCGAATATCGTGGAAGGATATGGCCGGCGACGATACAAGCAGGAATATCTTCATTTTCTGACGTATGCCCACGCCTCGTGTGACGAAACAATAGACCATTTGGAAACGCTCTACGAAACCGGATCGCTTACGGATAAGAATCTCTATACACAGCTTCATGCCGAACTCGATGAGCTGGGGCGTAAGCTCAATTGCTTCATCCAGGGTGTCGAAGCTCACCATCAATCGCTTCGCGAGAATGCCGAAGCATACGGCTCTGAATCTCAATAATTCTTGCATCCCGCATCCCGTATCTTGTATCCCGCATCCCGAAAGGAACCCCATGTACTCATTCGACAAATCAACATCCGTCTGGAAGGAAAGCTGCAAGGTCTTCACCGGCGGCGAAGGGTCGCAGGGTCGCACCTGGCTGTTTCCCATCTGCCTGACGCACGGGAAGGGCTCGCGCGTCTGGGACATCGACGGGAACGAGTTCATTGACTTCATGCTGGCCTACGGCCCGCTGATCATGGGCCACAGCCATCCCGCCATCGTAAAGGCCGTCCAGGAACAGGCCGCGAAGGCGCTGGTGAACGGCCATCTCCACGAGGGGGAGGGCATCCTGGCGCGAAAAATTGTCTCGCTGCTCCCCCACATGGAGCAGGTCCGGTTCAACATCAGCGGCTCGGAGGCCGACCAGGCCGCGATCCGCGTGGCGCGCACGTACACGAAGCGGAACAAGATCCTGAAGTTCATGGGCCAGTACCACGGCTGGATGGACAACGTGCTGGTCTCCGGCGCGGCGACGAAGGAGGCCCAGATGGGGCCGTACGACGCGCCGAACGCGGTCATCATTTCCAAGGGGCAGCCGCCCAGCGTCCTCGAGGACGTGCTGGTCTGCCACTTCAACGATCTCGACCAGGTCGAGCGCATGCTGAAGAAGCACGCGGGCGAGGTCGCCGCGATCATCACCGAGCCGATGATGAGCAACGCGCAGATCATCCCGCCGCAGCCCGGCTTCCTGCAGGGGCTCAAGGATCTGGCCCACGCCCACGGGGCGCTGCTGATCTACGACGAGGTCGTCAGCGGGTTCCGGATCGACCTGCGGGGCGGCGCGGGCTACTTCGGCGTCACGCCGGATATCACGGTCTTCGGCAAGGCGCTGGGCGGCGGCATCCCGATCAGCTGCATCGGCGCCTCGAAGGAGATCATGTCGGTCATCCACAAGGACGGGGCCATCCACCTCGGCACGTACAACTCCAACCCGCTCGCCGTGGCCGCGGCCAACGCGACGCTGGACTACCTGACGGCGCGCGAGGCCGAGGTCTACCCGCGGATGAAGCGCCTGGGCCTGCGGCTGCAGAACGGGATCCGGGAGGCCTTTGCCCCCAAGGGATATCCCATCCGCGTCCAGGGCACGGAGTCGCTGTTCGCCGTCATGTTCGTGGACCAGGAGGTGCGCAACTTCGCCGACACCTTCAAGATCAACACGGACCTGCTGAAGAAGTACAAGGTCGAGTTGTACCGCCACGGGATCATGGTGCGGCCCGAACTGCGCGATATCTGGTACCTGTCGACCGAGCATACCGACGCGGACATCGACCAGGCGCTGACGATCATCAACGACATCGCGAAGAGGATATAGCCACGTGCTAACGCACGCGGCTACGCTGACGGGCGCAGCTACGTGGCCGCCGGCGTAAGGTAGCCGCCGGCGTAAGCCGGTGGCCATAGCCCGGGAAAACCCTATGCAAACCCTGTTATTTCATCCGTTCCCGCAGTACCTGCGTTTCGGCGGCGAGACCTTGAAGTCGCGCGTCCCGCTGCGTCCGGAGGACCGCCGCGACGGGAAGCTGGCCGAGGTGTGGATGGCCAGCGACCACCGCGTGCACAGCTCGATCGTCCGCGCCGGGCCGGCCGCCGGAAAGACGCTGCGCGAGCTGCTGGCCGCCGAGGGCCCCGCGCTGCTCGGCCGGCATTTCCAGCCCGGCATCGAGCGGTTCCCCCTGATGATCCGCCTGCTGGACGTTCGCGAAAACCTGCCGCCCGCCGTGCATCCGGGGCCCGGCGGAAGCCCCGACGGGGCCAAGTACGAGGCGGCCTACGTACTGGAAACCGATCCCGGGGCGCGCCTGTATAGCGGGGTCCGCGCTGGGTTGGATACGGACGAGGTCGTGCGCATGACGCTCGCCGGCCAGTCCTTTTCGACCATGAACGCCTGGCCGGTCGCCGTCGGCGAGACCTACTACGTGCCGCCGGGCCAATTGCACGCCTGGGGCGCTGGTAACGTGCTGTACGAGGTGCATACCACCAGCAACGCCATCTTTGCCCTGGACTGGATGGACTGGGACAAGGACGAGGCGCGCCGGCAGAGCGACCGGGACCAGTTGCGAAAAGCCATCCGGCCGGAGCTTCACGAGAGCGGCCGGGTGCCGACGGAGCCGGTGTCCGCGCCGGCGGGCATGCGGCGGGAGCGGTGCTGCGGCAACGAGCATTTCGTCCTCGATCGCGTGAGCACCGGGGTTCCGGTGGCGCTGGACCAGACGGAAGGACGGTTCCGCCTTTACACCCTGATCGAGGGCCGCGGCCGCGTGTCGTGGGCGAAGGGCGGAGAGGCCGCAATCTCCGCGTTGGACACCTTCCTGGTCCCGGCGCAGGCGGACGCGGATGTCTTTGTACCCTCGGGGCCGTGCACGCTGCTGGAGGCGTACCTGCCGTAGCCACGTGCTTACGCACGCGGCTACGCAACCGCCGGCGTAACGTAGCCGCCGGCGTAAGCCGGTGGCAAAGAGACAGGCCATGCATGCCCATTTACCGCGCTTGAGCCGGGAAGCCTATCAAGGCCTGGCCTTTGTTCACTGGAGCATGAGCCTCCAGGGACGGAAGACGGGCTGGCTGGACGAGGTCCGGCATGCGCGCATGAGAGAGGCCCTCCTTCATGCTGCTGTCCGGTATCGATTTCTAGTTCCCGTTTACTGTCTCATGCCGGATCACATGCATTTCCTGTGGGTCGGCGTCGCGACCGAAACGGATCAACTCAAGGCGTCGGAGTTCTTCCGGAAGCACGTCAACACGATTCTTTCGCCCTTCCGCTTTCAGAAGCAGCCCTACGACAACGTGCTTCGCGAGAAAGACCGCGAGCGCAACGCCTTCCGGAAGACGGCAGGATACATCCTGGAAAATCCCGTGCGCGAAGGGCTGTGTTCAAGCGCGGAGCAGTATCCCTGGGCCGGGTCCGTGGTCCCCGGCTATCCGGATCTGGACGTGTTCGACAAGGGGTATTGGGATTTATTCTGGCGGTTGTATAAGGCGGCGTGTGAAGGACGCCACGTGCTTACGCACGCGGCTACGGTTACGCGCGCGGCAACGCCTTCGCCGGCGTAAGGTAGCCGCCGGCGTAAGCCGGTGGCAGAAATGAGATACCCATGACGATGCTTAATAGAGTCGCCCGCCTGGCCGCGCCCGGGCGGTTCGAATTCACCGAGGAACCGGTCCGCGAGCCGGGGGACCGGGACGTCGTCCTCCAGCTCATCGCCTCGGGTATCTGCTCATCCGAGGTGCCTTTTTTCACGGGCGACGCCGTGGCCGACCCGAAGGCCTTTATCAAGTACGCGCGCTACCCGCTCGACCTGGGCCACGAACTCTCGGGGAGGGTGGTGGCCGCCGGGCCCGGGGTGACCCGGTTCAAGGCGGGCGACCTCGTCACGGGCTTCACCATCTACGGGTCCGGTTTCGCGACGCATTTCGTGGAAAAGGAGGAGAACCTGGCGCTTATTCCGCCCGGCGCGGACCCGCGCTACGCGCTGGGCGAGCCGATCACCTGTGCCGTCAATATCCTACGCAGCACCGCCCCGGAAATCGGCGACGACGTCGTGGTGATCGGCGAGGGCTTCATGGGCCTGCTGATGGTCCAGTTGCTGTCCCGATGGCCCTTGCGGTCCTTGAGCGTGGTGGGGTTGGTGGACGACAAGCTCCGGCGCGCGCGGGAGTACGGCGCGCACCGGACGTTCCGGGCGGACGATCCCGCGGCGATGCAGGAGTTATATTCCGGGGTGCTGCAGGAGCGTGGCGCGCAGGCGGTGATCGAGCTGGCGGGCAACGCGAAGGCCCTGGAAACGGCGGCCTGGCTGGTCAAGAGCCGGCGCGGCAAGCTGGTCATTCCCTCCTTCTACACGAGCAAGACCGCCTTCACCATCGGCGGGTTCCTGATGCGCAAGGGGCCGCTGATGATCCCGGCCCACCCGGCCTACTCGAAGGACCTGCACGACGACCTGGCGCGGGGCATGTGGGCCCTGGGAGAGGGCCTCATCTCGCTGAAGGAGCTGGTCACGCACACGTTTTCATTTGACCAGTTGCACGAGGCCTTCCAGAACGCCAGCCGGAAGGATCCGGAGCATATTAAAACACTGGTGCTGTTCTAGCCACGTGCTTACGCACGCGGCTACGCTTACGCACGCGGCTACGCTTACGCACGCGGGCCACGCCCTCACGGGCGCGGCTACGTAGCCGCCGGCGTAACGTAGCCGCCGGCGTAAGCCGGTGGCCGATTCAGGAGGGAAACCATGTTACTCGGCGTCATCCCCGCCCGCGGCGGGAGCAAGGGAATCCCGTACAAGAACCTGATGCCCTTCGCGGGGCATCCGCTGATCTACTGGAGCATCCGCGACGCGCTGCAGGCGACGCTCCTGCCGCGCTTCGTGGTCTCCACCGAGGACGACAAGATCGCCGCGTTCGCCCGCGAGTGCGGCGCGGAGGTCCTGCCGCGCCCTCCGGAACTGGCCGGTGACCAGACCCAGATCATCGATGTGCTGAAGGACATCCTGAACAAGGTTCCCGAGGCCCACGCCATCCTGCTGCTGCAGCCCACGAGCCCGATCCGGGTGGACGGGCTGATCGACCGGGTCATCGCCGCCTGGCAGGCGGCGGGGGAGCCCGACTCCGCCGCGAGCGGGTTCCTGTGCCGCATGTGGGAATGGGGAAGCCGGCGGGTCAACCTGCCGCGCCAGGTGGACCCCGGCTATTTTTACGACGACGGGAACCTCTATATCTTGAGCCGCAAGGACCTTCTCCAGGGCTACTGGGTCGGCGAGCGGCGGGTGAACGTCGAGGTGGAGCCCTGGTACCACTACGAGATCGACACGCCCATCGAGGCCATCGCCGCCGAGGCGGTGATGAAGCATCTGCTGACGAGGAATGTGAAGGATTAGCCGCGCACCACGCGCTTACGCGCGCGGCTACGTAGCCGCCGCCGTAAGGCGGTGGCCAGAAAAAAGGAACCACCATGCCGCGATATCCCGTGGATAACGTTCGAAGTTACTGCGAAGCCTGCCTGGCCCGCGAAGGACTGGTTCCGGCGGATGCCGCCCTGTTGACGGATGTCCTGCTCGAGGCCGACCTGCGCGGCAAGGGGTCGCACGGCCTGCTGCGGCTGGGGCACTACATCGAGCGGCTTCGCAACGGCACGATCAAGACCCGGCCCGACCTGCGCTTCAAGGCCGTGGCGCCGGCCGCGGCGATCATGGACGCGGACGATGGGCTCGGACATCTCGCCAGCATTCGGGCGATGGAACATGCCGTGGACCTGTCCAAGGACACGGGGATCGCGGCGGTCTCGGTGATCAACTCCAGCCATTTCGGTTTCGCGGGGTACTACACCGAGCTGGCGGCGGCGCGGGAGACCCTGGGGCTGGCGTTCACTCATACCGACGCGAACACCGTCCCCTTCGGGTCGAACGAGCCCTACTTCGGCTCGAACGCGCTGTCGTTCTCCGCGCCGACGGGCCTGGACTACCCGATGACCATCGATTTCTGCTGCGCCAAGATTTCCTTCGGCAAGGTGTACGAGGCCAAGGCCAAGGGCATCCAACTGCCCGAGCACTGCGCCCTCGACGCGAAGGGCCAGTGGACGCGCGATCCGGCGCAGGTGGAGTATCTCTGCACGGCGGCCGAGCACAAGGGTTTCGGCCTGGCGCTGATCATCGAGGTGCTGTGCGCCCTGCTTACGGGCATCCCGTTCGGGAAGTACGTGGCGGACATGTACGGCCAGATGGACCGGCCGCGCAAGCTGGGCCACTTTTTCGTGGCCGTTGACATCGCTCGGTTCAGCGATCTGTCTCGGTTCCGCGAGAACATGCGGAAAATGATCGGCGATCTGCACGCGCTCGCGCATACCGAGGACGTCGAACACGTCCGCGTGCACGGCGAGCAGAGCCACCGCAACAAGCAGGAGAGCCTGCGGCTCGGTGTCCTGCTCCAGCCGGCGGTGGCCGAGGACTTGCAGGGGCTGGGCCGGCCTTTCGGCCTGGCGTTCCCCTCCGCGGTGGAGTCGTCGCCGTGAAAGTGGATGAAAACAAGCGGGCGTGGGACGGCAAGTACCACTGGAAGGACGGGGGCGAGGAGTGGTCCGCGCCGTGGGGCGGCGTGTCCATGCAGTGGTTCGGCGCGATCCTGCCGCGGATCCGCGCCCACGTGCCGGCGCCGTGCATCCTGGAGATCGCCTGCGGCTACGGCCGCTTCACGCAGTACCTGAAGGACCTGTGCGAGCGCCTGGTGGCGGTGGACCTCTCCGGGCAGTGCATCGAGGCCTGCCGGAAGCGGTTCGAGCACTGCTCGAACGTGGAGTGCCACGTGACGGACGGCCGGTCGCTGGGCATGGTGGCTGACCGGTCCGTGGACTTTGTCTTCAGCTACGACTCGCTGGTGCACGCCGACGAGGGCGTGATGGCCTCCTACGTTCGCGAACTCGCACGCATCCTGACGGACGAAGGGGCGGCCTTCATCCATCACTCCAATCTCGCGGAATATGAACCGCTCTACGCGCGCATCTGGAAGGTTCCCAAGCTCCCCGGCCTGTTGGCCTGCCTGGGCCTGCCGGAAAAAACGCTGCATTGGCGCGACAAGACGGTAGACGCCGGCAAAGTAGCCCGCATGGCGGAGGAGAACGGGCTGACCGCGGTCAGCCAGGAGATCGTCCCCTGGCACACCCGGCGGCTGCTCATCGACTGCTTCACGATCCTGGTCCGGAAGGGGAGCCGGCGGGACGCCCCGCCAAGGGTCGTGCGGAACCGGCGCTTCGAGGCCGAGACGCGCGCCCTGCGCGGGCTTTCGGCCCTGTATCCCGAGACCTGATGCCGCGGTGGTGGTTTCGACCGGCATGACGCCCCGTCTGATTCATATGGTCTACTTCCCGTGGGATCGGGATCAGCGCCTGTTGGCCGATCCGGACGCCTTCGACCATCGGCCGTACGAAAACATGCGGCGATACGCGCCGGATTTCGAGGTGCGGCTGTGGACCTATCCCCGCGCCCGGGAATGGTGCCGGGCGAACTACCCGGCGATCTGGGCCTGCATGGAGGGCCTGGCGCGGCCCACGATGATGGTGGACGTGCTGCGGTGGCTGGTGGTCTATCATTTCGGGGGGGTGTACTGGCAGTACGACATGAACCCCCTGGCGCCGATGGCGCGGATGGTGCCGGGCTCGGGCAGGGAAGCGCGCCTCTTTACCGAGTTCGTCCTGTCGCCGGAGGAATGCCGGCGCATGGCCGATGAGCCCATCCGGCGGGGAGAGCCGGAGGAGGCGGCCCGAGTGATGAACCAGGCCTTCTCCGCCGTGCCCCGGCACCGGTTCATCAAGGCCGTCCTCGACCTGATCCTCGAGCGGGCGACGGCCCTGACGCCCCGGAGGGATTACGACATCCTGTACATCTGCGCCAACGCGGCGGTCAGCACAGCCTGGGCCCGGTTCGGGCGGACGGATCCCTCGCTCGAGTTGCTTTCGCGCGCCGAGACGCGGCGTCTTCTGCGTGTCCAGTACAAGGGCACGTGGCGCGTGAACCGACCCGGAGAGAAGGACGCGGCCCCGTCCGGCGGTTCGCGCGCCGCGGCCTTTTTCCGGCGACGGGTCAAGTCGTTGCCGGGCTTTTTCCGGCTCGTGCGGACACATCCCTACGAGCAGGTGCTGGCGGGCCCCCGGAACCCGTCGCGCATGGACGAAGCGAGCGCGTCGTTTGACCTCGGGCCGATCCTGGGCCGGCTCGCGGACGCCTACGGCATCCGGTCGGTCCTGGAGTTTCCCTGCGGAGACGCGGCGGGCCGCGGACTGGACGGCCTTGCGGGGCTGAAGTATGTCGGCGCGGACCTGGACCGCGCGGTCTTGCGCCAAAACGGGAAGCGGGCGCGGGCCGGCGGCGCCGCGTTTCGTTTCCTGAACCCGGCGTACTCCCGGTGGCCCCGGGCGGACCTGGTGGTCTGTCGCAACTTCTTCACATACCTGGATGATCGCGGCATCCGGGAGGCGCTGCGGACGATGGCGCGAAGCGGCAGCGCCTGCCTGCTCACCACGACGTACCCGTTGCTGAACGGCAACTGGGACGGGGCCCTGGGCGACTGGCGCCCGCTCCATTTGGCCCTGCCGCCTTTTTCATTTCCGGAACCCCTGGCGCTGTTCCCGGATCCCGAACCGGAACGGCGCCCCGACCGCGCGCTGGGATTATGGAAGCTGGCGGAAATCGAAAAACGGCTCGGGGCCTGACCGCATGAAGCGCATCGTATTTACCCCCGGCGTCGGCCAGATCGTGAATGCCGCGGCGGCGTTGACCCAGGCCGGCGTCGCCGGCGCGGAGGACGTACTCGTCCTGTTCAGCATCGGGCGCTACACGGAGTGGGCCCGGGCCATGGAGCAGTCGGCCCGCTGCCTCTGGACGTGGAAAACCGTTGTGTGGGCGGAGGACGTGCTGGTTTCGCATTTCCCGACGCGGCGGTTTGCGCCTATCGCCCGGGCCGTCCTGCGGGAGCGGTTGGGCCCGGCGCCGGACGAGATCTGGGTCTCCAAGATCGGTTGGGAGGCGACGAAACTCGCGCTCCATGCCTGCCCGGACAGCCGGGTGGTGATCTTCGAGGACGGCGCCGAGGAGTTCATTCCGCAGGAGGTCCTGTGCGGGGCGCCCCGGTGGAAGCGGCTTCCGCCGTCGCGCTGGCCGGGCGCGCTGCGGCGGGAACTGTCGCATTGGACCGGCAATCCCGAGTGCCTCGGGATCGAGGGGGTCTGCGTGCGGGATCGCCGCCGCGTTTCCACGATGTACTCCTTCCTGGCGCCCCAGCTCGGTCGGCCGGCTCACCTTGACGGGGTCCCGGTGACGCCGGTGCAGGCCGATGCCCTCAAGGGCCGGCTGGAGGCCTTGTCCCCGCTCTACGATCCCGCGCACCGCCGGCAGCCCGGGCGCAAGCCCGGGGAACAAGTCGTCCTGTTTCTTCCGCAGCCGTTTGCCGACCTCTTCCTGACCCCGGAGAACGAGTACGCGCTGTACCGCGCCGCCGCGGCGGAGATCCTGGGCAAGGGCTACACGATGCTCTGGAAGGACCATCCGCGCGAGATCACGCCGCTGGCGCCGCGCTTGCAGGAGGAATTCGGAAGCGACCGGATCCGGGGCCTGCGCGTCCGGCAGCAGATGCCGGTCGAATGCCTCGTCGCCGGTTGGGACCTCGCCGCGGTGGCCTCGGTCTCCTCCACTTCGCTGTTCACCCTCAAGGGCCTGTACGGTTATCCCGCGTACACGGCGGCCGGCCTGATCGGCCCGGAATGCTGGCTCAAGCGCTCCGACGCCGAACTGGCCAAGATGTTTATCCGCGTGCTGCCGGGATTGGACAGGCTCCCGGCGGCCTCATGACGGATCAAGACGGAAAGGACGGGTTATGAGCAAGGCGGTCAACTGGGCGGGCGTGAAACTCCTGGCCCTGGATTTCGACGGCGTGATGACGGACAACCGCGTCCTGGTGGACCAGGATGGGAAGGAATCTGTCCTGTGCCACCGGGGCGACGGGATGGGTGTCGGTCTGCTCAAGAAGGCCGGTGTCGAGGTGGTCGTGATCTCCATGGAGCCCAACCCGGTGGTCTCCGCGCGCTGCCGCAAGCTGAAGATCGACTGCATCCAGAACTGCGACAAGAAACTCAAGGCGCTCCAGCAGCTCGCCGCGGCGCGCGGGCTGAAGCCCCGCGATGTGGCGTTCGTCGGGAACGACATCAACGACCTGGAGTGTCTGGGCTGGGTCGGCTTGCCCGTCGCCGTGGCGGATGCCGAGCCCGCTGTCCTGAAAGTTGCGGCCTACGTCACCCGGCGTCCCGGCGGATTCGGCGCCGTGCGCGAGGTGGCGGACAAGATTCTCGGCGCGTGATCCTTCACGGAATCCCCATGGGCCGCGCCCTCCTGCGTTTTGTCCGCGAGCGTCTCGAAGGGCTCGCGGTCGCGCTGCTGCTTCCGTTTTTCGGCTGGTGCGCCGCGCGCAGGGGCGGTGCCGCCGTCCGCCGGGCCTGGCCCCGGTGGCGGCGGCTCTTGGTCCGGGGCCTGCGCGACTACCGGGCCACGTGGTGGATCCAGGCGCAGTTGGAGACCCCGGCGTGCCTGTGGCGCTACGCGCTGCTGGCGGAGTGCGCCGCGCTGATGCCGCCGGCCGGCGGCCGGGCGGCCATGGACCGCATGCTCCTGCTCTGCCTGGGCCATATCGGCGACGTGCTGCACGCCGCGCCGGGCGTGCGGGCATTTCGGAAACGGCGGCCGGAGACCGCCGTGGATGTCCTGGTGGGGCCATGGAGCGAGCGGTTGGCCGCGCGGATGGGCTGCTTCGACGACATCCTCGTCTACAACCCGCGCGTGGCGCAGTTCAACCGCGGCCAGGGAACGCGGCCGGGATTCCGCGCCGAGCTCGCTTCCCTGCGGCGCGTGGCCGCGAGGAGGTACCGGGTCGTGGTCAGCGCGGGCCCGCTCCATTTTGCCGAGTTGGCCGTGGTGCTCGCCGCGCGGCCCCGCGAATTTCGCGGGGTGGTCCCGGACTTTCCGTTGTACCCGCCGTCGTGGGACGCCGCCGGCGCGCTCCCCTTCGACAGCCGCATGCGCGAGGCGGACTGGATCGCCGCGTGCCTGGAACCCGGGGCCGCGTCCGGCGCGCCGTACGCGCTCGAGTATCCGCTGGAGGACGCCGCCCGCCGGCAGGCCGTGAAGCTCCTGGCGGATTCGGGTGTCGCGGCCGGCGCGCCCTATGCCGTGCTGGCCCCGGGCGCCGGCTGGCCGGGCAAGCAATGGCCGCCGGAACGGTTCGCCGAACTGGCCGATTGGCTGGCCGGGAAAAAAGGATGGCGGATCGTGCTCGCCGGGTCACCCGGCGAACACGGCCTGTGCGAGCGGGTGCGCGGCCTGATGAAGGCCGGCGCGCTGAACCTTGCCGGGCGAACGAGTCTCGACGAACTGGCCGCCGTCCTGGAGCGGGCCGCGGTGTTCGCGGGCAACGACAGCGGCCCGATGCATATCGCGGCGGCCGTCGGAACGCCGACGATCACGTTCTGGGGGCCCACGTTCCCGGAGAAATGGGCGCCGCGCGGGCCCCGGCATCTTGTCGTCCGTTCCGCTTCGCCTTGCGCCGGGTGTATCTACTGGCATCCGCGCGCAGCGTGCACGGGCCAGCCGCCTTGCATCGAGACGGCGCCGTTCGAGCCGGAAAAGTTGGAGCGCTTCCTGGGGGAGCTGTAGCCGCGCGCGCGCGTGGTCGGCGGCATGGCATGGAATGGGCTGGTCAGAAGAGGGTCGCCGCCATAGCCTTCCGGCCGGAGGCGTTTTCGGCCCGGTCGGGCCTCCTCCCCCTGGCCGAGGCGCTGGGCATCCGCGCGATCGTGCACGACGTGGCCTGGCAACGGTGGGCGCGCCGGAGTTGGACGCTCGGCCACGGGCTGCGCCGCGCGGGGCAGTGGTATTACGGGAGCGAATGGAATGCCCTCGTGCCGCTCCTCGACGAATGGCGGCTCGCCAGGGAGCTGCGACGGGGCGGGGCCGATGCGGCGCATTTTCTTTTTGCGGAGTTTGCCGGCCCCCGGCGGGGCGGCGTCTTCCGTCGCCGGGGCCTGCGGACGATCGGCACGTTTCACTGCTCCGTGCGGCGGGCGGATCGTGTCCTGGCCGGGCGTCGCGGAGATTTTTCGGCCTTCGACTGGGTGACGGTCGTGGCGCGTTGCCAGGAGCCGTATTTCCTGGAGGCCGGCGTGCCGCGCGAGCGGTTGCGCGTCACGCCGCACGGCGTGGATGCGCGCTATTTCTCGCCCGGGCCGCGCGGGGGCGGAGCGGGACGACCGATTCGCGCCCTGCTGGTCGGCGGGACGGAGCGGGACCACGAATTCGCGCGGAGCGTCATGGCCGCCCTGTCGCCGGACACCCTGCGCCTGTTCATCGCGGTCCCGCCCGAGTGCCAGGCCGGCTATCGCGACAGTCCGGGTGTGGAGATTCTTCCCCGAATGGCCGACGACGACTTGCGACGCGCCTACCGGGAGGCCGACCTGCTGTTCATGCCCATGCTCGACAGCACGGCCAACAACGTCCTGCTCGAGGCCATGGCCTGCGGGACGCCGGTGATGACGAATCGCGTCGGGGGTATTCCCGAGTACGTGGACCCCGCCTGTAACGTCCTCATGCCGGGCAAGGACGTGGACCAGTGGGCGGGTAGGCTGGAGGCCTTGGCTGATGACCCCGCAGGGCTGGCCGTCATGCGTCCCGCTGTGCGCGCGTGGGCCGAGCGGTTCGATTGGCCGTCGCTGGCGGGTCACTATGTCCGGTTGTACCAGGATGTGCTGGGGGCGGGATAAAAGGATCCGGAGAGACCCACCCCCGGCCCCTCCCAGGGAGGGGAGATCCGGAAGTCCCCTCCACCGGAGGGGATTCAGGGGTGGGTGGATCGGACGATGCTTCGGGGAGACCCACCCCCGGCCCCTCCCAGGGAGGGGAGATCCGGAAGTCCCCTCCACCGGAGGGGATATAGGGGTGGGTAATCTTACGCCATGAGACGCATCATCCCCTACAATCCCAAGCTCAAGGAACGCGCCCGGCAGCTTCGTCGAAACATGACGCTGGCGGAGATCAAGCTCTGGAAAGCTCTTAAATCCGGGCAGATGCTCGGGCATGATTTTGACCGGCAGCGTCCCCTCGGGGATTACATTGTGGATTTCTTCTGCAAGGATTTATGTCTGGCCATAGAAGTGGACGGATGCAGTCATGACTGCAAGGAGCGCGAGGACGACCGTCGACAGCACGCGCTTGAAGCGCTGGGAGTCCGTTTCCTGCGCTTCTGGGACTCGGAAGTAAAAAACGATCTGGTCGGGGTGTTGCAAAGTATAGAAGAATGGATTCTTGCGCACGGTGGCCAGCGCCAGAGGGCCCACCCCCGGCCCCTCCCAGGGAGGGGAGGTGAGGAAGTCCCCTCCACCGGAGGGGATATAGGGGTGGGTTGAATCGGCGCTAATCCAATGTCATCTCATTCCACAACCACGCCCCTCGTCAGTGTCGTCATGCCCGTGTACAACGGTGCGGCGACGATCCGGGAGTCCATCGAAAGCGTGTTGGCGCAAACCTGCGCGGACTTCGAGTTCATCATCGTGGACGACGCCTCCACGGATGCCTCGGTCGAGGTCATTCAAGCGTTCTCGGGCCGGGTGAAGCTGGTGCGCCGGTCCACAAACTCGGGCATCTGCGAGGTGGCTCGCTCGGAGGGCCTGGCGCTGGCGCGGGGCCGGTACATGGCGCTTATTGACCAGGATGACCTCTGGGCGCCGGCCAAACTGGAGCGGCAGGTCGCCTTCATGGAGGCCCATCCGGAGTTGCCCTTGAGCCACACCGCCGCGTGGGTCATAGACGGCGAGGGGCGCCGAGAGGGGGTCCGGCACGAAGGGGCCATTCCGCCGACGGGCCCCTGTGCCCGCGAGCTGCTGCATCATTGCTTTATCACCGTCAGCACCATCATGGTACGCGGCCGGGTGTGGCTGGACGCCGGCGACGCCAAGGCGTTGAAGGCCGCGAACAGCGATTACCCCTATTACTTCGCGATCCTGCGTACGTATCCCGCCGGGTTCGGTTTCCTGTCCGAGCCGCTGGCTTCGTACCGCCGCTGGCCGCAGGGCATGAGCCGGGGCCGGTGGAAATGGACCCCGGAAGACGTCCCCGCGCTGCTGGATCTTGAACGGAGCGGGCTGTGGGAAGGCCTGGTGTCCCGGCGGGAAATGCGCGGCGCGATCGCGCGGGCCTGCCGGATCAATGCCGAGCACCACTACCACCAGGGCGCGGCCGGACGCGTGGGCTACTTTGCGGTCCAGGGCTGGCGACACCGACCCTTTGACCTGCGGTTCCCTGCGTGGGTGGCGCGCGCGGTACTAAAACGCATGACCCTGAACCCTGAACCCTGAACCCTCTCTCTCCTATCCATAGTGGATTCATGAGCAATCAATCCGATATCCTGATCCTTGGCGGCGGTCCGACCGGCCTGGGGGCGTCGTTGCGCCTTGAAGAAAAAGGCCTCGACTGGCGCCTGCTCGAGGCGGAGCCCCGTTTCGGCGGCCTGGCCTCCTCGTGGGTGGACGAGCAGGGATTCACCTGGGACCTCGGCGGGCATGTCCAGTTCTCCCACTACGAGACCTTCGACCGCTACATGGACCTTGCCCTCGGCCCCGACGGCTGGTACAGCCACGAGCGGGAAAGCTGGGTCTGGATGCAGAATCGATTCATCCCGTACCCGTTCCAGAACAACCTGCACCGCCTCGACCCCGCGGACCGGGAGGCCTGCGTGGAGGGGCTGCGCAAAGCCGCAAGGGAAGAGCGTTCAGGGTTCGGGGTTCAGGATTCAGGTTTCCGCCCTCCGCCCTCCTCCTTCCGGGACTGGATCCTCACGACGTTCGGCGAGGGCATCGCGCGGCTGTTCCTGTTGCCGTACAACTTCAAGGTCTGGGCCACGCCGCCGGAACAGATGGATTACCACTGGATCGGCGAACGGGTGGCCGTTCCCGATTTGAAGGCGGTGATGCGCTCCATCGAGACGGGGCAGGACCAGGTATCCTGGGGCCCGAACCGGACGTTCCGGTTCCCGAAGTACGGCGGTACGGGCGCCGTCTGGGAGGCGCTGGGCCGGCGGTTGCCGCCGGAGCGCGTGACCCTGGGCGCGCGGGTCGCGGCCCTGGATCCGGACCTGCGGCAGGTGACGACGGCGGACGGGCGCGTATGGTCGTACGAGCGGCTGATCTCGACCCTGCCGCTCAACCGCCTGGTCCGGATGGCGCCCGGCGTGGCGGAGGCCGCGGCAGCCGACCGCCTGGTCTTTTCGGGCACACACGTCGTCGGCGTCGGTATGACCGGGAACGTCCCGGAGCACCTCCGGACGAAGTGCTGGATGTACTTCCCCGAGCCGCACAATCCCTACTACCGCGTGACCGTGTTCACCAACTACAGCCCGAACAATGCGCCGCGCCCCGGGGAGCAGTGGTCCCTGATGACCGAAACTTCCGAGAGCGCGACGAAGCCGGTGCGGCGCGAGACGCTGGTCGAGGATACCCTCCGCGCCCTGGTCGAGGACGGCCTGCTTCCGGACCGCACGGCGATTGTATCCACCGCCCACCGGTATCTGCCCCAGGCCTATCCCACGCCGTTCCTCGGCCGCGACGCCGTGGCAGACCCGCTGCTGCGGGCCTTCGAGGCGCGCGGGATCTACAGCCGCGGCCGGTTCGGCGCCTGGAAGTACGAGGTGGCCAACCAGGATCATTGCTTCGCGCAGGGATACGAGTGCGTCGAGCGACTGGCGGCCGACGGCGGCGCGGAATATGAGCCGACGTTGTTCACGCCGGACGTGGTGAATAACCGGCGGAACCCCTAACGGGGCCTACTTCGCGCGGCCGCGCAGGCGCCGTCCCACGGCGCCGGGCACCTGCCGCGCGATGCGGCCCCAGCGCGCCGGGCCGCGATCGGTCCATCGCAGGGTATCGGGCAGCTGGGCCCGGCGCAGGTCTTCGAGCAGCGGTGTGCGGTCGAGCCAATCCTGCTGGACGAAGAACGAGTAGTGGTGCACAAGGGCATCGGGAACCAGAACGGCGTATTTCCGGTGCGCCGCGATCCAGTCGCCCCAGCCGATCTCGTCGAACTCCGGGATGCCGCCCAGCTCCTGCCAGTGGCGGTAGTCGTAGCAGAGGCAGTTGATGCTGAAGCGGAAGGCGAAGCGGCCGTAGGGCCCGCCGCGCGGGATCGCGAGCCCCGCCTCGTTCACGGCCGGAATCCCGGCGCGGCGGAGGCGGTCGTTGGCCTCGCGCAAGTCGAGGAACGCGCGGGTGATCCAGTCGGCGATACGCGGATTGAACCACACGGGGCCGTTGAAGTCGGGGGTGAGCGGCTGGTTGAAGCGACGCGTGTATTCCTCCGCCAACTCCGGGAAGGCGTGCAGCAGGTAAAAGGTCCCGAGTGCGTTGTTGGGGATCACGGGGGTGATCAGCGAGAGCGCGGGATCGTCCCGGTGGGCCTCGTAGGCGGCCAGCAGTTTCTGCGGCCAGTCGGCCGAGACGAAGGTGTCCTCGTCGATCTTGAAGTAGAGCGAGCCGGGATGGCGGCGCACGCAGTCGTTTTGCAGGTTGGAGATCCGCCACCCCCGCCCGCGCGGCCCGGCGATGATATCCCAGGGGATTTCCGGGTGCGCGGTTTGGAGGGCCTCGACGTAGCGGAGGTGGCGGCCGGCGACGCCGTTGAGCAGCAGGACCACGCGGTCGAAAAAGCGGATCGAGCCGCCCCGGACCAGCAGGTCCATGCACAGGCGGAAGCAGTCCAGCCGGTGGCTGGTCAGGATCATGAGGATTTTAGTCATGGAGTGATCAGGGTTCGGTTGTCAGGGTTCAGGATCGCTTTGCGCTGCTAATAAACCGATAGTTTTGTAGTCATCATGATTTCGACTCCCGACATCCTGAACCCTGAACCCTGAACCCTCTTTCTCCTCTCATCGCTTCCCCGCGTTCACGACGTTGGGCGTGGGCAGCGTGACTTCGGGGACGCCCTCGAGCAGCCGGTCCACGACCTCGACGCCCTGCATGACGGAATGGTCCATGTTGGCCGCCTCGTACTTCCAGCCGCCGAACCGGCCGCGGCTGTAGAGGTTCCGCTGCTCCAGGGCCGGAAGCACGTCGTCCAGGATCGCGTCGCGGTCGAGCGTGGGCACGGGATAGCCGAATTCCTCGCGCATGTGAAAGAGGTGCGCGGTCGCCGGGTCGGCCTCCAGCAGGCCGCTTTCGCGCAAGCCGCGAAGGGTCGCCGGGGCCGGGTCGGGATAGTTCATCGGGGCGTCGCCCGGGTGCGAGATTTCGCACAGGAACGAGCAGGTGCGGGTCGGGTCGGGGACGTGCGCGGGCGAGAAGATGGAGAAGGGCGTGACGCGGTAGAAGGCGTGCTGCTCCTCGGGGACATAGATCCAGGTCTTGTCCCGCAGGCTGTCCGGGATGGGGAAGGACGGCGCGGCGCCGACGACGTGGACGTGCGTGTGCCGCAGCTGCCGTGCCCGCCGGGCCAGGGCTGCGTCGCCTACGAGCCCGGCAAGGCGGACGAGGGGCATGGTGGAGATCAGCGCATCGTAGCGTTCCTCCGTGCCGTCCTCGAAGAAGGCGAGTTGCCGATCCGGATCCAGGCGGACCAGGCCGCGGGAAAGGTGCAGCCGGTCGGCCGGGATGCGCGCGGCCAGCGCGTTCCAGATGGCGCCCGTGCCGCCCTCCTTCGGGAACTGGAACGTGTGGTTCGGGCCCCACGACACGTCGTCGCGCCCCTCGGCGATGTTGCGCTCGACGCGGGCCAGGTCGAGGGTCGGCACGCGGTCGCCGATCCACTGGTAGCCCATGTCGCGCGGCTCGGTGGACCAGATTTTCCGGTTGTACGGGATCATGAAGTGCTTCGCGATGCCGCGGCCGAAGCCGGCGAGGATCCAGTCTTCGAAATTGTTGGGAGCGGAAGTGTTCAGTGTTCGGTGTTCGGTGTTCAATTCCCGCAGGCCGGCGAGGCATTCGTCACGCGCGGCGGCGGGCAGGTGCCGGATGTTGTACTGGAAGGGGTAGGGGATGAAGGTCTGGTATTCCCGCACCCAGGAGCGGCGTTCGTGGTGGTAGAAGCCGTCCGGCAGGAGTCCGGCCATCAGCCGGTCAATGTAGTGGTAGTGGGAATGCGCGACGTGTACGGCGAAATCCCAGGTGAAGCCCCGGGCGTCGCGGAAAGACGCGGCCAGGCCGCCGACGTACGGGCGCCGTTCGTAGACGGCGAAGTCGCCGTGCCCCTTTTCCAGCAGCCGGTGGGCCGCGCCGAGCCCGCAGGGGCCGGCCCCGATGATCACAATGCGCATGCGTCTTTGTCCTCGTCAGGACGCGCATCATACAAACCCGGCCGGTTCAAGCCAATCCCGAATGCCGCCACGCCGTGGCGGGGTCCGGCTGGGCGGAGGAAAGCATGAGCGGAAGAAAATCGGCGGCGGAGTGGCTGAAATCGATCCTGCGGCGAGTATTCGGCGGCGGCGACGAGCACTGGGTGCGCCACGTCATGAACCAGACGACAGCAAAATGGATCGGCGAACTCGACACGCCCTCTATGGACGTCCTGGAGATATCCGGGCGGGGCTGGCGCAAGCTTCCCTGCAAGAGTTACCGTTCCGCAGACTATCCCGAGTTCGACGTCTGCGAGGGGATCCTGCCCGAGCGCTTTGACCTGATCATCTCGGAGCAGGTCTTCGAGCACCTGCGCTACCCGTACCGGGCCGGCCGCCACGTGTACCAGATGCTCAAACCCGGCGGGTACTTCCTCATCACGACCCCCTTCCTCATCAAGATCCACGAATGCCCGATCGACTGCACGCGCTGGACGGAAACGGGGATGAAGTACTTCCTGGAGGAATGCGGGTTCGACCTGGCCGCGATCCGCACCGGGAGCTGGGGCAACAAGCGATGCGTCCTGGCGAACTTCCGGAAGTTCTGGGGGTACTGGGGTGTTCTGCATTCCCTGCGCAACGATCCGTCCTTCCCGGCCAGCGTGTGGGCGCTGGCGCGCAAGCAGGAATGACCCGGATTCGTCCACGGTTTTTTCAACCCGCCCCCGGCCTTTCCCGGGGAGGGGAGATGAGTAAGTCCCCTCCTCCGGAGGGGATATAGGGGTGGGTGGATTGAACGCTGTTTCGAAGCGACCCACCCCCGGCCCCTCCCGGGGAGGGGAGAGGAGTAAGCTCCCTCCTCCGGAAGGGATATGGGGGTGGGTGGATGGATGGCTGTTTCATGGGTATAGCCGGCGGCCCCCTTCATGACCGTCTCTTTTCTCGTTCCCGACATTTCCGGCCCCGTGCTCGGGCCGGTCACTGTCCTGGCCCGCACGCTGCAGCGGCACCTGCCGGTACAGATCGTCGGGCCGGACTTCGGGCATGGCGTCTGTCCGATGTACCGCGGGGCGTTCGACTACACGGTCGTGCCGGCGCCGCGCCTGTACCGCCTGCCCGATTTCCTGTGGGAGTCCCGCCGGCTGGGCGCCGCGCTGACGGGCGACGTGATCGTCGCCGTGAAGGCCTTCGCCGATACCGTGCCCGTGGCCCTGCGGGAAAAACGGCGGCGCGGGGCGAAGGTGGTCGTGTATCTCGACGAGTGGGACGGCGCGCTATTCTACCAGTTGCCGAAGGCCGCGCGCTGGAAATCCGTGCTGCGCAACCTGCGGTTTCCGCTCGAGGAGCCCTGGCACCCGTGGATCGAGCGGATGATACGCCGGGCCGACCTGGTGATCTCCACCAGCACGTGGCTGCAGCGGAAGTTCGGCGGGCGGATTGTGCATATGGGCGTGGACACGGACTTCTTCAGGCCCTCCCCGCCGGAACAGGCCGCGGCATTAAAAAAGGAATGCGGGCTCGAGGGCCTGCGCTGCATCGTGTTCGGCGGCGTCGTGCGGCCGCACAAGGGGATCGAGGTCATCCTGGACGCCCTGGTCCGGTTGGGGCGCCCGGACGCGCGGTTCGTGATCGTGGGTCCGGTCAACGAGCATGTGCGACAACTTCAGTCGGATCCGGCGTATCGGACCTATCTGACCGCTCTGGGCCCCCAGCCCGCCGCGCGCATGCCGGAGTTCTTGAGCCTGGCCGACCTGATCGTTCTCCCGCTCAAGGACAATCTGTTGGCCCGCACGCAGATGCCGTGCAAGAGCTTCGAGGCCCTGGCGATGGGGCGCCCGGTGATCGGGTCGGCGGTCTCGGACCTGCCGCTGGTGTTGGAAGGCTGCGGGCGGGTGGTCCCGCCCGACGACCCCGCCGCCCTGGCCGCGGCCATTGCCGACGTGCTCGATCATCCCGCCGAGGCGCGGCGGATGGGCGAGGCCGCCCGCGAGAAGTGCATTCGTTTGTACAGCCGGGCCGTGACGGAGCAGGCGCTGGTGGCGGCGATAAGAGACCTGGGGGCTGGCAGGCTTTCCGATCCGGCGAAGGGGGTGTAGCCGCGCCAGTAACGGCGTGGCCCTTGCCGACAGATCTGACTTTCCACCGCCTTGCGGCGGCGGCTACATTCGTATCGTGATGCGTGCATTCGTCAAAAGCGTTTGGTTTCCCGTGTGGCTCCTGGTTCTGGCGGCCGGGCTCCTGGCCGCCGGGTTTTTCAGCATGACGTGGCGGACCGGCGACGACGCGCGCTATTTCGGCACGGCCAGGGCGCTGGTAGAGGGCCGGGGGTATACGCAGGCGTTTCTGCCCGATGCGCCCCCGGAAACCCTGACGCCGCCTGCACAGCCCTTGTGGCTGGCGCTGGTGATGCTCCTGTTCGGCGCGGGCGTCGGGCCCGCGAAGGTGTTCGGTTCGCTCATGTTCGTTGCCGGGTGCGTCGCGGTGTTTGCCTGGGCGTACCGGGCCGGCGGGCAACGCCGCCTGCTGGCGTGGCTCGTGACCGCCGCGTCCATGTTCACCTCGGGCATCCTGACGATGTCCTGCTGGTACATGGTGGAGATGACGTTCATCGCGTTCTCCTTTCTGACGCTGGCCGTCGCGGAACGGGAGGAGGCTACCTGGTCATGGAAACGGGCCCTGGCGATCGGGATGCTGGCCGGGTACGTCTACTTGGTTCGGGCAACAGGATTGGCCCTGTTGGCGGCGGGCGGCCTGGTCCTGCTGCCGCGGCGGCGATGGGCGCCGCTGCTGGTGTTTGGCCTTGGCTTTGTCCTGGTCGCGGCGCCGTGGACGGTTCGAAGCCTTGTCCTGACTGGGCACGCGGACGCGTACGTCGGGTTCGAGGCGAATCTCGTCGGGCACGACGGCGGAGGCTCCTACCCGTGGCTCCGGATCCCGGCGGATATCGCGAACGCTTTCCCCGTCTACTTTGTCCGGTTCGTCCCCGCCAACCTCTTGTACCGCTTCTGGGGAGAGGACGGGGTCCTGTCGTGGCTTCGACTCGGGTTCCTGGCCCTGCCGCTGCAATGGCTGCTGCTGGCGGCGTTGCTGACGGGCTTCGTCGCGGACCTGCTCCGGTGGCGATTCCGGGCCCTGTATTTCCTTTTCTACTGGCTGATCATCTGCTCGCCGCCATTCCCGCCGCAAGGCCACTGGTACATCTATCCCGTCCTTCCGCTTGCGGCCTGGTATACGGCGACGGGGTTCGGCCTGTGGGTCGTTGTGATCCAGCGCGCGCGACGCGCGGCGGCCGCCCCCGACCGGTTGCGTTGGGCCCTGCTGCCGGCCGCGTGGCTGGCCGTATACACCCTCGCCACCGCGGGCTACGGGGCGGCCGTGCAGTTTTCCCGCGAGCGCGGGCGCGCGGGCATGGCCCCCTGGGCCCCGGAGCGCTACTTCACCTACAAGAACGAGTACTTCGACGCCTGGGGCCGGATGGTGGAGGCCGCCTTCTGGGTGGCATCCAACATGCCGCCGGACACGCTCGTGGCCAGCCGGGCGCCGGCCCACGTGTACCTGATTACCGGTCGACAAGGCTGGCGATATGATGCCGGGTTTCTTCCCGGCATGGATTTGTGGGGGCACCTGTCGGCCTTGAGCGAGGACCGACCGGTGGCCCTGGTGGAGGATGCCTTCAAGGTCTACGAGGGCACGTCGTTCTCCTACGGCGGAGGGCACTGGGCGTTCCGCGCGTTGTTTGACTCGCACCGCGATGACCTGGTCCTGGCCCATGAAACGGAGGCGCCCGTCACGCGGGTGTGGACGCTGCGCCGGGAGCCGGACGGGGTGGCCCCGGAGAAATGAGCGCCCTCCTTGAAAGAGCGAAAATCCGCCTGAACCGGGTCGTGCGCCGGGCGGTCTCCTCGCTGCGCCTTCGCTACCGGTCCGGCACGCCGATCCCGGCCTCGCGCAAGGACGAGGTGCTCCTGTTCATGGAGGTGCGCAACGAGAGCCTGCGGCTGCCCGCGGTCCTGGATGACCATTTCTCGAAGGGAGCGAGCCGGGCGTTCATCGTGGACAACGGCTCGACCGACGGCACCGTGGAATTCCTGCTCAAGGACAAGCGGGTCCACCTGTTTTCCACGAACGAGCATTTTCACGGCGCCCTGGCGTGGCTGGAAGTCCTGCTGCGCCGCTTCGGGTGCGGGCAGTGGTGCCTGGTCCTGGACGCGGACGAGCTGTTGGCGTACCCGCACATGGACACCCTGGACCTGCCCGGCTTCGCCGCGTACCTGGATGCGCAAGGGTTCGAGGCCCTGCACTGCCTGTTCCTGGACATGTATCCCCCGGGCCCGCTCAACGAGCTTCGGTATCGGCCCGGCGACGACCTGCTGGCCCACGCCATGTGTTTCGACGCGGATAACTATTCCCGAATGCCCTTCCGGGGAATTTTCAGCGACCGGGCCCCTGCCCATGTCCTGTGCGGGGGTGTGCGGCAGCGGGTGTTCGGGGAGGAATTCGGGTGTTCGAAGTATCCCTTTTTCCGCTACCACAAGGGTGTTTTCCTGCGGCTCGGGCTGCACACGGTGGAGGGCTTGCGGATCGCCCCCGAGCAGGGCGTGCTCATGCACTTCAAGTTTTTACAGGACTTCCATGCCAACGCCGTCCGCGAGGCGGCCCGCGGCGTGCACTGGAACGGCGCGGTGGAATACAAGGCCTATGCGCGGATGATCGAGCAGCATCCCTCCTTCGTGATGGCCAACGATCGCTCGCAGCGCTTTCGGGACTGGCGGCAGCTCGTGGAACTGGGGCTCATGGCGTCCAGTCCCGCGTTGGACGCCCATGCCGTTCAACCACGAAGGGACAAGAATGAACGCAAAAATGAAAAGAATGCAGTGTAAATATTCGTGTCCATTGGTGTCCATTCGTGGTTAACTCCGGTGGTTTTTCCGGTCGGCGGCGGAACTTCAGGCATGGAGCGGCATCATGATTAAAGGCAAAAAGATCTTCATCACGGGCGGGGCGGGCTTCATCGGCTCGACGCTGATCGGGCGCCTCGTGGAGCAGAACGAGATCGTCGCCTACGACAACCTGGCGCGCAACGCGCTGCAGACCCAGGCGTACAAGAACCATCCGAACCTCCAACTCATCGTCGGCGACGTGCTCGATTACGACAGCCTGGCGAAGGCCATGGCCGGCGCGGACCTTGTCGTCCACTGCGCGGCGATCGCCGGCATCGACACGGTGGTCAAGAACACGGTCAAGACGATGCGGGTCAACATGGTCGGCTCCGCCAACGTGCTGGAGGCGGCCTCGAAGCTCGAGCATTGCGACCGCGTGGTCTGTTTCTCCACGAGCGAGGTGTTCGGGACCAACGCCTTCCGGTCGTCGGAGCTGGACAAGACCTCCATCGGCAAGGTCGGCGAAGCGCGGTGGACGTACGCCGTGAGCAAGCTGGCCGAGGAGCACCTGGCCATCGCCTACTACCAGGACCAGTGGCTGCCCGTCACCGTCGTGCGGCCGTTCAACGTGTACGGGCCGGGCCAGGTGGGCGAGGGAGCCCTGCGCACGTTCGTGATCCGCGCGCTGAAAAACGAGACGATCCAGATCAACGGCGACGGCACCCAGATCCGCGCCTGGTGCTACGTGGACGACATGGTCCGGGGCACGCTGCTTTGCCTGGAGCATCCCAAGGCCATCGGCGAGTCGTTCAACATCGGCAACCAGCGCGCGGTGACGACAATCTACGGCCTGGCCAACACCGTGATCCGCGTGCTCGGCTCGAAGTCGAAGATCGAGTTTGTCTACAAGGACTACGCCGATGTCGAACTGCGCATCCCCAACGTGAGCAAGGCCCGCGACCTGGTCGGCTTCGAGGCGGAAGTGGACCTCGACGAGGGCATCGCGCGCACGGCGGAGTACTACCGGAATGCCTGATGCCGCCGAGAGCGCGGCCCGGCCCCCGGGCGTCACGGTCGCGATCATGACCTACAACGAGGCGGCGAGCCTCGAGTCGGTCGTGCGGGAGATCCACGGCGTGCTGCGGGGGATGGGGAACCCGTTTGAAATCGTCATCATTGACGACGGCAGCACGGACGGCAGCGGGCCGATCGCCGACCGGCTGGCCGTGGAAATCGCCGGGGTTCGCGTGCTGCGGCATCCGACCAATCTGGGCCTGGGCGCGGTATACCGGCATGGCTACACGTGCGGGACGCTGGATCTGGTCACCCTGTTCCCCGCCGACGGGCAGTTCGACGCGCGGATCATCCCGCAGTTCGTCCGCCTCTTCGACCGCGCGGACATGGTCCTGGGCTGCATCCCCGAGTACAAGAAGAGCCGCTCTTTCGCGGCGCGTTTCTTTTCCTGGGGGGAGCGAATGCTGTACAAGGTGCTGTTCGGCCGGTTCCCGGAATTCCAGGGCATCATGATGTTCCGGCGGGCGCTGCTGGAAGGCCTTCCGCTGACGTCCGCGGGCCGGGGCTGGATGGTCCAGATGGAGTTGATCCTGCGCTTCCTGCGCAAGGGATACCGGATTGTCAACGAGCCAACCGGCATTCGGCCGCGGGCGAGCGGGCATTCCAAGGTCAACAACCTTCGGGCCATCCTGTCCAACCTGGGGCAGGTCTTCGCCCTGCGCTGGCGCTTGTGGTTCGGTTGAACGTCGTCCTTGATCCGCCGCCGCCCGCGCCGGCCCCGGCGTAGACTCGGGCGAAGCCGGGTTCGCTTGGCCCCCGGCGGCCTGCCGGCCGCGCCACGAACAGGAAGTGCGTTTCGTCACGCCGGCATGGAAGTGTACGATCAGCGCGCGGCTTCTCCCGGCGGCGGCGCGGAGGGTTCGCGGGCATAGCCCGGCACGCGCGAAGACAGCTCCTCGTCCAGCCGCCGCGTGAAAATCTCGGCGCCGACGTAGTTCAGGTGCCGGGTATCGCTGAAGTGCGTGGTGTCCAGGCCGGGCCGGTCCCGGAAGTCGAGCAGGATCATCCCGTCGCCCTCGTGCTCGCGCACGGACTGGATCATCGCTTCCTCGCGGGCCAGCCATTCGGCCGAACGCGCCCGGGTGTACGCCGGCATGCGCGGCATCCGGAAGAAGACGGGCTGCATCCCGCGGGCCTTGACCCGCTCGATGAGGCGGAACAGGGCCGCCCGGTTCTGCGGCTTGCGTTTCGACTCGAGCAGGAACTCGTCCTCCAGCAGGTTGCGCTCGGCCAGGATGGCGTCGGTCAGCCGGAAGGTCCGACTCTGGAACCCGGGCTCGCGGCGAAGGCCCGGCCGCTCCGGCGGGTTCGCGGGTGTGAGCCGGTCCAGGAAGAAGATGGGGTAGAGCAGCCAGTTGTCCGTCAGGAATTGCCGGACGTACGCCGCGGGGCCTTTCACCAGGTCCTGGCGCCGCACGCCCATCTCGTAGAGTTGCCGGAAATCGCGCTCCTCGGTCATCCGGTCGTACAGGTAGCAGAGGTTATCGAGCTGGATCAGCGCCCAGCGGGCGTTCGGGGCGCGGTCGATGTTGCGGCGGAGGATCAGCTCGATGATCTCGTAGTGCCCGCCGTCCACGGCGAGGTTGACGGCGCGCCGGCTCAACCGCGAGGGCTGGACCCCCATGGTAGTCAGCGAATTGCCGATCACGAGCAACTCGGTATTCGTCCCGATCGCGCGCCGGGCCTCGGCATACACGGACGGCGCCGGGAAGTCGGTGTAGACTGCGCGCAGCAGAAGCGAGCCCGCCGCCAGCACGGCAAGGAACACCGCGGCGGGGAGGGCCAGCCCGCGAAGGCCGCCGCGCGCGTCAGAACTGGAAGTAGATGAATTCATAGGTTTCCATGGCGCCGGAGACAACCAGGGCCAGCAGCAACCCGGCAAACACCAGCCACCGGACCGCAACCGGCCACCGCAGGACGGCCAGCATGTCCCGGCTCCGCTCCTGGAAGTACTCCAGGACCAGCAGCGGCCCGGCGAACAACAGGATCGAGAACAGGATCAGCTTGCCGTTCCAGGCCCAGGGCTGAACCATCCGGTGCAGCAGCAGCGGAACATCCGCCAGCCGGTTCGCCCGGAAGAGCAGCCAGCCGATCAGGGTCAGCACGAAGAAGCCCGCCATGGAGAAAAGCTGCGCGGGACGGCTGCGCGGGGTTTCGCGGACCCCGGCGACGCGGAAGGCGATCAGGAGCAGGCCGTGGTACGCGCCCCACGCGACAAAATGCCAGGCCGCGCCGTGCCATAATCCGCCGAGCAGCATGGTCAGGGCCAGGTTGCGGTACATCCGCACCTCCCCGCCGCGGTTGCCGCCGAGCGGGATATAGAGGTAGTCCCGCAGCCAGGTGGAGAGGCTGATGTGCCAGCGCCGCCAGAAGTCGCTCGGGTTGACGGCGAAGTACGGCATGCGGAAATTCAGCATCAGGTCGAAGCCCATGAGCCGGGCCACGCCGCGCGCGATGTCGGAATAGCCGGAAAAATCGCCGTAGATCTGGAAGGCGAACGCGAGCAGGCCGGCGAGCACCTGCAGGCCGCACGCCTCGCCGGGGGCGTTGAAGACCTCGTTGGCAAACGGGGCGAGGTTGTCCGCCAGGACCACTTTCTTGTAGTAGCCGAGAAGGATCAGCCACGCGCCCTCGCGCCAGTGGTCCCGGGAAATCGTGCGCGGCCGCTCGACCTGGCCGAGCAGGTTGCCGGCCCGTTCGATGGGGCCGGCCACCAGTTGCGGGAAGAAAGAGACGAACAGGAGGTAGTTCAGGTAGTGGCGGGTGGGCGCCAGCTGGCCGCGATACACGTCGAGCGTGTAGCTCATGGTCTGGAACGTGTAGAAGGAGATGCCCACCGGGAGCACGATGTGCAGCGTGCTCCAGGACACGTGCAGCCCGAAGGCGGAGAGCAGGGCCTGCAAGCTCTCCGAAAAGAATCCGTAGTACTTGAAGACGAACAGGATGCCCAGGTTGACGCAGACGCTCACCATCAACAGGCGCCGCCGGCGGCGCGGGTCCGGCGTGTCGTGGACGGCCTGCGCGACCAGGAAGTCCATCGAGGAGGACAGCCAGATCAGGATCAGGAAGCGCCAGTCCCAGTAGCCGTAGAAAAAGTAGCTGGCGGCCAGCAGCAGGAGGTTCTGGGCCCGGAAAGGCAGCAGGCGGTACAGGGTGTACACGCCCAGGAAAAAGAACACGAAGATGAACGAATTGAAAAGCATGGGCCTTTGCGTGTACTCTAACTGGTATGCTTGAATCCTGTCACGGGAGCGATCCCGACCCGGCTTTTACAAAGAGGGACAAACCTATTCGGACCCCCGGGCCAAGTCAATGATGGACCTCGGGTTCCCCCGGCCGCCTTGTTTTTCGCCATGAGCAGACTTCGCTTCCAGATTCGCCTCGGCCTCGGTTTGCTGATCAGCGCCGTCTTTCTCTGGCTGGCCCTTCGCAACGTGGAATGGGCCGAAGTGCTTCAGGCCTTGCGCCTGGCCAGCCCGCTCGGCTTGCTGGCCGGCCTGCCGGTCCTGGTGGGCGCCTGGGTGGCCGCCGCGGTGAGGTGGCGCGTGCTCCTGGACCCGGCGCCGGGATTGCGCGTGCGGGATACCTTCGCCTACATCTGCATCGGCTTCCTGGCCAACACGGTGCTGCCCTTCCGGCTTGGGGAGCTGGCGCGTGCCACGTTTATTGGACGGCAGAAGGGCCTCGGCGTCGGCCGCGCGATGGGCAGCATTGCCGTGGAGCGGGTGTTCGACCTGCTGGCCGCCATTGTCCTGGCCCTGACGCTGACGCGGCTGGTCGAGATCCCGGAGACCACGAAGACGGCCTTGACCGTCATGATCGGCCTGGCCTTCGTCGCTTTCGGAGGCCTGTTGATCCTGTCGTTCAACCAGGACCGGCTCCATCGCCTCACCGATTTCTTCGCGCGCTGGCTGCCGCGCCCGCTGGTCGAGCGGGTCGTCGGCCTGGCCCTGGGCTTCGCCAGCGGGGCCGGGGTGGTCCGGCGGCCCGCCGGATTGGCCGCCGTGGCCGGCCTCTCGGCGGCTCTCTGGACTTGCGGCGGGTTGGCGACGTTGATCTGGATCAGGGCCTTCCATCTTGATGCGCCCTGGGTGGCGGGCCTCCTCGTGCTCGTGTCCGTCAACCTGGGATCGGCCATCCCGTCCTCGCCGGGCTATGTCGGCGTGTACCACGGGGCGGCGGTCTGGGCGCTGACGCACTGGGTGGCGAAGGAACCGGCCCTGGCCTATGCCCTCGTGACTCATGCGCTGAACATGCTGGCCAACGTGGTGGCGGGCTCCTTTTTCCTCGCTCAAAAAGGCCTTAGTCTGAAGGGATTGCAGGACGGAGGGCTGAATGAGGGCGGAGGGATGAAACCTGAAACCTGAAGGGGCGGGATACAAGATATGGGATGCGAGATGCGGGATTCGGAGTTCGCTGCCAGTCTCTGGTTTGTAGTCTACGGTCTGTGGTCTGCGGCCTTCAGCAATAAACCAATCCTCCAATGAACCAATCAACAACTCATCCCCAATACCGCCGGGGCGCGTCCGTGGTCCTGGCCGTCCTGGCGCTCATGTTCGTATCCCGCTACCTGCCGTCGCCCCGAGCGGTGTTCGTGGCGGACGATTGGTTCAATTACGCCCGCAGTTCCTTTTACGCGACGCACGGGGATGCCGTGCGGACCGCGTTGACGGATCCCAACCGGCCGTTGAGCATGGCCGCCGTGGAAATCGTGTACCGCGTCTTCGGTGACCGCTCCGGCCTCTGGACGGCGCTCTCGCTGGTCTCGCATTCCCTGATGATCCTGTGCGTCATGCTCATGGGGTGGGAGCTGACCCGGAGCTGGCGGACGGCGGCGATCCAGGGCGTCCTGTTGGTCCTGTTGCCCAACCTGACGGAGACCTGGCACTGGTCCACGCAGATCCTCAACCAGGTGACGTGCGCGATGCTGCCTTATGCCTTGAGCGGCTGGATGGGGGTGGCCTACGTCCGGCGTGGCGGCGCGTGGCGGGCCGCCCTGTCCGCGGTAGCCTATGCCGTCGGCCTGTTCTCCTACGAGCAGGGCATTCTGCTGCCCGCGGCCGGCCTGACCCTCCTGTCCGATCGCCGGGAGCTTCGCCGCGTCCTGACCGGCTTGGCGCCGATGGGCGTCATCGCCGTGCTCTATGCGGCCTGGCGCGTAACCAACTCCTTCGGCCTGAACACGTTCTGGGGCTACCCGCCGCAGATGACGGCCTCCGCCTCCTGGACGTTGCCCCTGTGGAACCTTCGCCAGATCATGCACTGGTGGATGGGCGACAACCTGTTCGGGGCCTGGCTGGACGGGCTGCGCGGATTCGCGATGCTGGCGCCCTGGACGCGGCGGCTGCTGGTCATGCTGGGCGTGGCGATGCTGGCGGCGGCGGGGGCGTTGCTCAAGCGGCGGGCGGGGGAGGAGGAAGCGACGGATCGTGCCGGCGTGCCGCCGGTTCGGGCCGCGGCGTTTGGTCTGCTCTGGGCGGCCGCTGCGTACACCGTCTGCCTGATCGCCTACGTGGATTCGCGGCTGAACATCCTGCCGGCCTTCGGCCTGACCCTGGCGCTGGCGGTGGGCCTGAATCGCTGGCCGATCCGCCAGTGGGGGCCGGTATTGTTCCTTCCCGCGCTGCTCGCCATGGCGGCGAACCAGGGAACCACGGAGAGCTTCCGCCAGGTCGGCGTCTTTGACCGACGGATTTACCAGCATCTCCAACAAACCCAGCCCGAGTGGAAAGACCAGGCCGCCGTGCTGGTGGACACGCGGGCGCTTCGCCAGCGCCTGACCCGTGGCTTGCTGGCTCCGATCGGCGCCGAAGTGCATACGTGGGCCCTTTATCAGAACGCCCTGCTGCTGCGCAGCATGGTGCCGCGCGGCATGGTCTGGAGGCTCGTGGGCGAGTGGAACCCGCCGCTCCTGGTGGTTCACGATGTCGAAAACGGCGCCCGGATCGAGGGAGACCGCCTGGTCTGGCACGACCGCGGCGCGCCCGATGTCGTCCACGACGCGCCCCTGGACCGGGTCTACGTGCTGGACGTGTGGGCGGCGGCCGTCGGGTCCAAGTGAGAGCGCGGACCCGGCGCGTGTCCCGTCGGCTTTGGTGTTGTCCCCTGGCCCCGCCTGCGGCCGGAGGTGCCATGAAGCCATGGAAGACAGCGCGTACAGGAAATAAGATGGCCTTGGGGATTGAACACGCGGTGGTGTTTCGACCGCCCCATGCCCGGGGCTGGATTCCCTTCCCTCTAAAACAACTCTCCGCATCCCGAGACTAAAGACCACAGACCGTAGACCACAGACCATGGACCGGCAGTGAACGCGTTCGGGATCGATCCCGCATCCTGAACCCCGAACCCTCTTCCCCGATGCGCATCCTCTTGATCAACCGCATGCTGTCCCTCGTCCGCGGGGGCGGGGAGACGTTCGATCTCGAAATCGGGCGGCACCTCGCCGCCATGGACTGCCGGGTGGACTACTTGGCCGGGCTTCCCCTGCTCGGGGGCGTCCGCACCGGCCTTGCCGCCGAAAACCTCGCGCCGCGCCGACTGCATCACGTCCGCACGCCCTGGCTGGGCTGGTTCCCCTGGGACAGGGTCCGCGCCGGCTGGCGGGTGCGCATGGCGGATATCCGCCTGTTCGAACGCGCGGCCCTGCGCTGGCTGCTCCGCGAGGGCGCCGCGTACGACGTCATCCAGCTCTGCGAACTGCCGGGCCTCGTCCGGGACGCCAAGGAGCGGGGCTTCCCGAAGCCGATGGTGCTGCGCCTGACCGCCCCGGATTACTACGATCCCTTCGACGGCATCCGGTACGCCGATGCCGTGGTGGCCAGCGGCACGACGCTTGCGAAGCTGGCCTTGGGGCCCCGCCCCGACGCCGTGGATGTGCCCAACGCGGTGGACACGGAGTTCTTTGCCCCGCGGCCGTCGGGCTTCCGGCGGCAGCACGGCTTGTCCGACGACGACCTGGTCATTCTCCTCGTCGCCCGTTACCAGGCCGTCAAGGATCACGCCATGCTGATCCGCGCCTTCGGCCGTGTCCTGGCGCAGGAGCCCCGCGCCTTCCTGGTGCTGGCCGGCAGCGGCCCGCTGGAGCAGGCGACCCGTCGCCAGTGCCGGCAGGAGGGGGCCCAGGATCGGACGCTGTTCCTGGGCGAGGTGCGGCATAACGACCTGCCCGCGGTCTACGCCGCCGCCGACATCAAGGTGATTTCCAGCGTGTACGAGTCCTACTGCTTCGCCGCCCTGGAGGCCATGGCCGCGGGCCTGCCCCTGGTCGTGACGGACACGGAATGGGTGCCGGGGCTGATCGGGGATGCGGGATCCGGCTTCGCCGGGCTTCGCCGGGACACGTGCGGAATGCCGGATACGGGATACACGATGCGGGATGCGCGATCGGAAGACGAGTTAGGGGACTTCGTGCCGGGCTCCCCGTATCCCGAACCTCGCATCCCGAACCTCGCATCCCGTATCGCTCCCGGCGGCCTCGTCGTGCCGATCGGCGACGCCGACGCGATGGCCGCGGCCCTGCTGGCGCTCGCGCGGGATCCCGCGCTCCGCCGGGAGCTGGGGGCGTGGAATCGCCGCGCCGTCCTGGCCGCCGCCGGCTGGGAAAACAGCGCCCGGAAACTGCGGGCCGTGTACGAGCGCGTGGCGAAAAACGATGACAGGGTCTGACGGAATGTGATTACATGCCCGCGCGCGAGCCGGCCACCGCCTTACGGCGGCGGCTACGTGGCGGGTGTAAGGATGTATGACCGACCTAAACGACAGCTTTCATCTGTACCGTTTCGATTATCTCGGGCAGCGCTTCGGCCGCCGCCTGGTGGCGCGGCTGCTGGAGGAGGAGCTGGGGCCGCCGCGCGCCGCGCGGCGGGTGCTGGATGTCGGCAGCGGCACCGGAGCCTGGCGCCCGGTCCTGGAAGGCCATGCCCGGGACTACGTGGGCCTGGACTTGAAGCCCGGCCCGGCGGTGCAGGTCGTGGCCTCGGCGGAGGCGATGCCTTTCGCGGATGACCAGTTCGATCTCGTGTTCTCCAACGCGATGCTGGAGCACGTCCGGGACTACCGCGCGGCCGTCGCGGAGATGTTCCGCGTGGTCAAGCCGGAAGGGCTGGTGCTGCTCGGCACGCACGGCGTGTGGGAATTGCACGGCGAGCCGCACGACTATTGGCGCTGGACGCCGCACGGCCTGCGCGAAACCTTCCGCGCCTTCGCCGAGACGCGCGTGGTGCAGCTCGGCGGGCCGTGGATGAACTACTTCCTGCTGCGCAACCTGTACCTGCGCCGCTGGCAGGAGCGGCATCCCCGGCTGCGGGCGCTGGTTTCGCCGTTCATGGTTTGGAATAACCTGCTCGGCCGGTCGGACGCGGAGCGACGCGAGCCGCCGGCGGCCCTGGCGGTGTTCTACTATGTCCTCGCCAAAAAAAATCGGACCGGTCCGGCGGGCGCGGCGCCGGGCCCGGCGGCCGGATGACATGCAGAAAAAAACGAAAAGAGCCGGGTGGTTGGGGGCAGGAGTGTGGTTGCTCTGGATGGCCGCCGGCTCGTTCGGCCAGTTGTCATACACCATCGCCGACAACAAAGTCACCATTACCGAGTGCGCCACCAATGCGGAGGGATTCCTCGAGATCCCGGCGACGATCGAGGGGTATCCTGTGACCGCCATCGGGTGGTATTCGTTCTTTGACTGCCGGAGACTGACCGGTGTCTCGATCCCGGACACCGTCACCAACCTGGAGGAGGGGGCGTTCTGGGACTGCCGCAACCTGGCCCGCGCCGACATCCCCAGCAACGTGACCACCATGGGGAATTTTGTGTTCCATTTCTGCTATAAACTGACCAACGCCGTCGTGCCCGACGGCGTGACTCGGCTTCCCGCGGGCGTGTTTGCGAGCTGCATCAACCTGACGCGCGTGAAGCTCTCGACGAACGTGACCTGGCTCGGCGAGGGCGTGTTCGCCAACTGCGCCCGGTTGCCCAGCGTGGTCATTCCCGCTAGCGTCAGCTCTTTCGGCCATGAGGTGTTCGTGGACTGCGCGCGCCTGACCAACGTGCTTTTCCGGGGTGACGCGCCGACGGAGTACGGGGACCTGTTCTCCGACGGCCTGTTCTCGAACTCCACGCCCAACATCTACTACCCGGCCGGGGCCGGCGGATGGGGCGATACGTACTCCGGCCGCCCGGCCGCCGCCTGGGAGATCGCCGCCATGCCGGAACCCTCCAATGGCCTGGCCTTCACGGCGGCCGCCTTCGAGGGCGAGACCTATGTCGTGGAAGCCCTCACCGATCCGGCCTCCGGCCCGTGGACGCCGATCCGGACCAACGTCTTTTCCGCCGGCGCCGTCCAGGTCTTCAACGACGAGGAGTGGACGAACCACCCCGCGCGCTTTTACCGTGTCGTCATGCCTTGAAAAAACGGGGATGAAAGCGGTCGGGACGGCCGGAGCCGCGTTGTTCCCGGCTCGGTCACAAACGGTAACGTGTTCGAGAGATCAGGATATGAAATTGCCGATGGACTGGTACAACCGGCACAAGCGGTGGCTGCCCGCCGCGGTGCGCTACGGGATTTTCCTGGCCCGCGTGCGCGGCGTCAGCGAGGCGGTCCTCGCCTACCATTTCCTCCAGCGCCACGGGCGGACGCGCACGATGATCGATGTCGGCGCCGCGCACGGCAGCACGCTGCGGGTGTTCGCGGGGGACGGCTGGCGCGTGTGGGCTTTCGAGCCCAATCCCGCCAACCGGACGGTTCTTGAACGGGTCACGGCCGGATTTCCGCAGGTGACGGTGCTGCCGTATGCCGTGTCGAACGAGCGCCGCGACGGCGCGGTCTTCTATGCCAGCACGGTGTCCGCCGGCTTGGGAAGCCTGACGCCCTTCGGCGCGGGCCACGAGCCGGCGTTTACGGTGGACGTGCGGACGCTCGGCGACCTGTTCCCCGAGCCGCTCGCGCCGGACTTCCTGAAGATCGATACGGAAGGCTACGACCTCTTCGTGCTCAAGGGCGTGCCGTGGGAGCGGATGCGGCCGCGCCTGATCCTGTGCGAGTACGACGACCACAAGTCGGTGCCGCTCGGATACCGCATGACCGACATGGCGGATTACCTCGCGCGGCAGGGCTACAAGGTGTGGGTGTCCGAGTTCGATCCCATCCCGGATTACAGCGTGCCGCCGGCCTGGCGGGGATTTCGCCGCTACGGCGACCGGCCCGCCGACCCGGATTCGACGGGGAATCTTTTCGCCGTGGAGGCGGAGGCCGAGCCCGCCCTGGCGCGGCACTTGGCCCGCTTCGAACGGGCCTACCGTCGCCGGCTCTCGTCCTCCGTCCGGTAAACCTGCAGGATCCGCGGCGCGAGGGCTGCCCAGGAAAACCGTTGGCCTTCGGCGGCCGTGCGCTTCCTTGTTTCCTCGTGCGCCGGCGGCGGCGCGTCCGCCGCCGCGCCCAGCAGGGCGACAGCCTCCTCCGGCGTGGTGAACGTGCGCGTGGTGGACGTCGCGTAATCCGCGACGCCGGGCAGGGCGGAGCAGACGGCCGGCAGGCCGGCGGCATGGGCTTCCAGCAGGGCGTTGTTCGCGGTGGCGAACACCATCGGCAACAGCAGGGCGCGGCAGCGGTCCAGCAGGTCGAAGTACGCGTCCTCCGCCAGCCGGGGGTGGACCACGGCGTTGGGCAGGGAACGGAACAAGGCCTTTTGTGTTTCCGGCAGGCCGACCAGGTGAAAACGCCAGTCGGCGCGTCGAGCGGCGGCCAGGGCCATGATTTGTTTCAGCGCGTCCCAGTCCCGGTAGTTGGCGCCCACCGTCACCGCCTGGAGGGCCGGCTCCGTTCGCCACGCGCCCGCGGTCCCGGTCTCGGGACGCGGCACGAAGCCGTGCGGGATGAAATGCACGCGCGCGGCCGGCAGCCGCGCGCGGATTTCCTCCGCCTGGCCCGACGTGAGCGTGATGATGTCGTCCAGGAGGCGAAGCCGCGCCCAGCCCCGGATGGGATCTTCCGCTTCCACCGGCTGGTGCAGCGTGCCCACCAGGCGCAGCCGCGGCCGGAGCCGCCGCAGCAGCCGGGGCAGCGCCCGGAGATGGTTTTCGAAGTACAGCAGGTGCAGCACGTCCGCGCGCAGGGCGGCCAGGAACACGCGGGCGTCGAACAGTTTCCGGCTGATCCACCAGCGGCGTGAACCTTCCGCGGCGCGCCCCCAGGGCACGAGGTCGGCCCGGAGCGCGCGCGCGGGAACGTAGGCTGCCAGCGCCCCGTACCCGCTCCGGCGGCTATGGTGGGGATAGTACTGGTCTGCCAATACGATGCGCATGGTCTGTGCCCGCTACGATACAGTCATCCGAGACCAAGTGATAGCATGTTCCCACCGCGTGTTGCACGTTTCTTACCCGTCCCCTCCCGGCAGGGGAGCAAGAATACGTCCCCTCCTTCGGAGGGGATAGAGGGGTGGGTGGATTGGGCGATACGTCGGGGAGAACCCGCCCCCGACCCCTCCGAGGGAGGGGAGATCGGAAAGCCCCCTCCTTCGGAGGGAAGGTAGGGGTGGGTTGGTCAGCGCGGTTTCCGCCGCCGGAACAGGTCCCGGAGGGCAAAGCGTGCGTAGCCTTTCAGGGTGCGCGCGATCTTCATCTTGCTGGCGCCCTTCCGTTGGGCCCCGTCGAGCACCATCGGCACCTCGGTGATTTTCAGGCCCATCCGGTGGAGCTTGACCAGGAGTTCGACCATGCAGACGAACCCCGGCTCCTCGATCAGGCGGTCCCCGTAGGTTCTTGTCGCCGCCTCCAGCGCGCGGTACCGGTAGGCGCGGTAGAACGAACTGTAGGTGTTCACTTCCGAGACCCGGTAGACCGTCCGGATGATCCAATTGGCGGTCTTGCTCAAGGCCATGCGCAGCGGCGTGGTGCCCTTGATCCCGCCGCCCGGCGCGTAGCACGAGGCGAGGGCCACGTCGCTGCCGGCCCGGAGCTGGTCGAGCATCGCGGGCAGGACCTCCAGGGCGCTGGTGTTGTCCGCCTCCAGCGTGACGATGACATCGCCCTCGCGGCCCCGGGCCAGCGCGGCGTCGAAGGCCGTGCGGAACCCCTGGCCGACGCCCAGGTTCCGGGGATGGTCCACGACCTCGACCGGGAGGCGGTCGGCGCGGGAGAGGGCCGTTTCCCGGGTGCGGTCCGTGCTGCCGTCGTTGACCAGCAGCACCCGCGGCGCGTACCCCGTCGGCGCAAGGCCGGCAAGGTTGTCCAGCAGGCGGCCGATGTTTTCTTCCTCGTTGAATGCGAGGGTCGCGAACCACAGGGTGGGTGGAGGGGCGGGGGTCACAGGGAGGGCTCCGGGTGACGGGGCGCGGCGCGCACGGTCTCGGCGAAGCCGGCCTCCATGGAGATCCTGGGGTTGAAGCCCAGCAGGTAGCGGGCCTTGGCGATGTCGGCGACGCGACGCGGCACGTCCTCGTAGTGCGCGGAGAAGTCGGTGTAGGGCACGAACTCGAGCCGGGGCTTATCGCGGCGCCCGCTCAACCGCCAGACCATGTAGGCCAGATTGATGATGCTGATGTGTTCCGTGCCGGCGATGTTCAGGATTTCCCCGCGGGGATACTCGCTCTCCATGGCCAGCCGTGTGCCTTCGACCGCGTCGTCGATGTGCGTGAATGTCCGGACCTGGAGCCCGTCGCCGTGGATCGGGAGGACCTCCCCGGCCAGGGCCGCCGCGACGAAGATCGATTGGGGCCCGCCTCCGAGCCCAGCGGATTGTCCCGGGCCGTACAACCCGAAGTAGCGAAGGATGGACACCGGGACCTGGTGCTCGTCGGCGAAGGCCAGCGCCAGTTGCTCGCCCATCAACTTGGACGTCCCGTAGCTCCACCGCCGCGAATCGGTCCGGCCCATGACGAGCGCGCTTTCCTCGTGCAGGGTCTCGTCCGGGTTCTTCCCGTAGACCTCGTCGGTCGAGCCGAAGACAAAGCGGGCGCCTTCCCGCCGGGCCGCTTCCAGGGCCTGTTCGGTTCCCTCGAGATTAACCTCCAGCGTTTCCAGGGCGCCCCCGAAGCGAGGGATTTTCACCTCGGCGAAATGAAGGAGGTGGCGGGCGCCGGCCGCCGCCCGGGCCATGGCCGCCGGGTCGCGGACATCGCCTTCGACGAAGGTGAACGCCGGGCGCGCCGCCAGCGGCGCCAACCGGTCCCGGACGCCGTGCGAAAGGTTGTCCAGACCGGTCACCGCGAAGCCGTCGGCCAGCAGGCGGGCGGCCAGGCGCGAGCCGAGGAACCCGGCCACGCCGGTGATGCAGGCGGTGGCCGCGCTCATGCCGGCTCCTTTCGCGGGAGGTCGCGCGTCACGCGCCGCTGCCAGTCAATCGTGACGCGCAGTCCCTCCTCCAAGTCCGTCTTCGGCTCGAACCCGAGCAGCGCGCGGGCCTTGGAGATGTCCGGCACGCGCCGCATGACGTCCTCGTACTTGCCGAAGCTCCGGTAGGAAATGCGCTTCAACTGCGGCTCCCCCGAGCCGGCCAGGCGCCAGACCAGGAGGGCCAGGTCCTGGATGCTGATCTCCCGCGTGTTGCCCAGGTTGAAGACCTGGTGGCACGCCTCCTCGCGCTCGAGGCACAGGATCAGCCCGTTCACGTGGTCGTCAATGTACGTGAAGCTGCGCGTCTGCTGTCCGTCCCCGTGGATGTCCATGGGGTGGCCGCGCAGGGCGGCGTCAATGAAGACCGACTGGGGGCCGCCCCACCAGGACAGGTGCTGGTGGGGGCCGTACCCGCCGAAGAAACGGACGACGGTGAAGCGCAGTTTTTTTTCGTCCATCAGGGCGTGGCAGAGGTGCTCGTCGTACATTTTCGAGATGGCATACGCCCATCGCTTCACGGTGCTCGGCCCCATCCACAAGTCGCTGTGCTCATGGAAGGGGATGTGCGGGTTCCGGCCGTAGCAGTCGGACGTGGAGGCGAAGATCACGCGGCAGCCCCGCTGCGCCGCGGCCTCCAGGATCTGGCGCGTGCCGTGGGTGTTGATCCGCAGCGTGTCCATCGCGTTGCCGTAGCGGGGAATCTTGTACGCCGCGAGATGGAAGACGGCATCGGCGGCCCCCACCTGTTCCCGGACCGCCGCTCCGTCGCGGACGTCGCCCTGGACAAACTTGAAGCGCGGATCGTCCCGGCACGCGGCGAGATGGTCCATCCGGCCCTGGGAAAGGTTGTCCAGCCCGATGACCGAGTAACCCCGCTTCAGCAGGGCCAGCGTCAGGTTGGAGCCGATGAATCCGGCCGCGCCTGTGATCAGAATCTTCATGTCAATCCGAACCCGTCCGCCGGGTCTCGCCCGGCGTCGCGGACTGCAGCCGCTCCGCGATGCGTTCCGCGGCGCGGCCGTCGCCGAACAGGGCCGGCGGCCTCGCGGCGGGACGCCGCGCGGACGCGACGAGTTCCGGCAACTCGGCGAGGGTGTCCCCGGCCAGCCGGTTCCAGCCGGTCGCGACGGTCTCCGTCCATTCCGTTTCCCGGCGCAACGTTATACAGGGGGTTTCGAGGAAGAAAGCCTCTTTTTGAATGCCGCCGGAATCCGTGAGAACGACCGAGGCGTCCTGTTCGAGCTTCAGCATGTCCAGGTACCCGACGGGGTCGATGACGTGCAGGTGCGAGGGGGCGCCGGAGGGGAAGACCCGGTCGTGGAGCGCCCGCATGCGCTCCCGCGTTCGCGGGTGGACCGGGAATATCACGGGCCGCTCGATCCGGGCCAGGGCCTGGAGCAGGCGGGTGAGCGTGGGTTCATCATCCACGTTGCCGGCCCGATGCAGCGTGACCAGCGCGAACGACGTGTCGCGCAGGCCCAGCGTCCCGGCCACGGAGGGGCGCCGGCGCGCGGCCTCGGCGAAATGAAGAACGGCGTCGTACATGGTGTCGCCCACCACGTGGACGCCCCGGGTGACGCCTTCCCGTTCCAGGTTGGCCCGCGCGGTTTCGGTCGGGCAGAAAAGCAGGTCCGCGCAGTGGTCCGTCAGCACGCGGTTGTGTTCCTCCGGCATGGCCCGGTTGTACGAGCGCAGGCCGGCCTCCACGTGCGCCAGGGGCACGCGGAGCTTGCACGCGGCCAGGGCGCCGGCCAGCGTGCTGTTCGTGTCGCCGTAGACCAGGACGAGATCCGGCTTCTCCCGGAGTAGAACCTCCTCGATGCCCTGGAGCATGGCCGCGGTCTGCGCGCCGTGCGGGCCGGAGCCCACCCGCAGGTTGTACTCGGGCGCCGGGATGCGCAGTTCCTCGAAGAAGCGGCGCGACATGTTGTCGTCATAGTGCTGCCCGGTATGGACCAGGGTTTCCCGGCATGTCTGGCGCAGGGCCCAGCAGACGGGCGCGGCCTTGATGAACTGCGGCCGGGCCCCGACGATGGTCACGATGTGTTTCATGTTGCCTTAACGGGCCCTGCTTCACTGGGCCGGCGCTCCGCGCCACGGCGAATGTGGGCCACGATATACAGGCCGTTTCCGCGAGGGAAGCCCCTTTTTTCTTTCCCGGGGCCGCCGTCCCGGTAGCCGCCGGCGTAAGCCGGTGGCGCCGAGCGACCGTGTTGTCTTTCTCCCTTCGCCCTGCTACATGTCTCACCCATGCCGGCGGAATCGCCCCATATCAGTGTCGTCATCCTGAACTGGAACAGGCCGGAAGACACCCTGCAGGCGGTGCGTTCCGTGCTCGGCCAGTCCTGTGCCGACCTCGAGGTGGTCGTGTGGGACAACGCCTCGACGGACGGGTCCCGCGAGGTGTTGACCGACGCCTTCGCGTCCGATCCCCGGGTCCGCCTGGTGTGGAGCGAGCGCAACTACGGCGTGGCCGGCGGCCGCAACCGGGCCTTTGCCGCGGCCCGGGGACGGATTCTCTTTTCGCTGGACAGCGATGCCGTCATCGAAACCCGGGACGGACTGGACCTCGTTGCCGCCGTTTTCGAGAACGAGCCCGGCGTCGGGGTCGTGGGGGCCGAGGTGCTCCGCCCGGACCGCCATCTCATGTGGCCGTTCGCGCGGCCGGCCTCCGAGTGGCGCGAGCGCCGGTTCGACACCATCCGCCTGGACGGCTGCGCGTTTGCCACGCGCCGCGAGCTGTTCGAGCGCATCGGGGGCTTCGCCGAGCATTTCTCGCCGTACGGCCAGGAGGATCATTACTACGCGTTCCAGGTGCTGGGGGCCGGCTTTCGCGTGGTGTACGTGCCCGCCATCAAGGTCGTTCATGCCTTCAACCCGGTGGGCCGGCAGGGCGAGCAGTTTGCCATGGTCGTGCGGAACGGGCTGTGGATTCCGCTTGAACTATTTCCCTTCCCCCATAACCTTCTGCGTGCCGTCTCCCGGAGCATGCATTTTGCGCGAGAGGCCGCGGAGGACAAGCAGTGGCGCTTTTTCTTCCAGGGGTTTTCCCAGGGCTTCGCCGCGATGAGGCGCCGCCGACCCATGCCGCGCAAGGCGTGGCGCCGGGTCGCCGCGCTCATCCGGGAAGACAAGGCCCTTGGAAAAGCGTATGATACGGGAAATGTACACGGGTGATGAACCTCGCCGGATGAAGCGCCATCGCGAACCATCGCGCGGACTATCGTGATCTACAGGGACTAAACTTCAGGCCGACCTTTTCCGATTTCAGGTTTCATCCCTCTCCACCCATGCTCTTCAACAGCTACGAGTTCCTGTTCCTCTTCCTGCCCCTGGTCCTGCTCGGGTACTACGCGCTGGTGCCCCGGCGCGCGCGCCTGCTGCTGCTGACGCTGGCGAGCTACTTCTTCTACGGCTGGTGGGACTACCGGTTCTGCTCGCTGATGCTGATCTCGACGCTGATCGATTACGCGGCGGGAAAAGGGATCGGAGGCTCGGCCGATCCGCGAATCCGCCGGCGGTGGATGATAGCCTCGATTGTGTCGAATCTCTCGCTGCTCGGTTTTTTCAAGTACTACGATCTCGCGGCCCGCACGGTGAACCAGGCCCTTTCATTTTTCGGCGCTCCGGATCCGCTGCTCCCGCTGCTCCACATCATCCTGCCGGTCGGGATATCCTTCTACACGTTCCAGAGCATGAGCTACTCGATCGACATCTATCTCGGCGCGGCCCGGCCGGCGAGGTCCTTCGTCGATTTCGCCTGTTTCGTGGCGCTCTATCCCCAGTTGATCGCCGGCCCGATCGTGCGGTATCGCGACCTGGCCGAGCAGTTGATCGAACGCTCGCACACGGTCGCGAAGTTCGCGCTGGGGATCACGTTCTTCGTGCTGGGCCTGGCCAAGAAGGTGATCCTCGCGGACGGCGTGGCGCCCCTGGTCGGCCCGGCCTTCGAGGCGGCCGCGCCGGGCCTGTTCACCGCGTGGACCGGTCTGCTGGCGTACACGATGCAGATTTACTTCGACTTCAGCGGCTACTCGGACATGGCGGTCGGCCTCGGGCTGATGCTCGGGTTCCGCATGCCGCAGAATTTCGATTCGCCCTACAAGGCGGTCTCGATCACCGACTTCTGGCGGCGCTGGCACATCACCCTGTCGAGCTGGCTGCGCGATTACCTCTATATTCCGCTGGGCGGCAACAGGCTGGGGCCCGTCCGGACGTACTTCAACCTGTTCCTCACGATGCTGCTGGGCGGCTTGTGGCACGGGGCGAACTGGACCTTCGTCCTGTGGGGCGCCTACCACGGCATTCTGCTGGCGATCGAGCGGGCGGCGGGGAAGAAGGGCCTGCTGGCGTGGGCGCCGGCCGCGGCGCAACAGCTGGTCACTTTTGGACTCGCGATGTTCGGCTGGGTCCTGTTCCGCGCCGCCACGCCGGGGCAGGTCCGGACGATGTTCCGGGGCCTGTTCGGGGCGAACGGCGCGGAGGCGCACGTCCGGGCGGCGATGGCGGCGAACCCGCTGCCGTACCTGATGCTGGCCGTCACGCTGCTGCTGGCCTTCGGGTTCCGGAACACGTGGGAGATCCAGTGGCGGAACGGCTGGACCCTGGCCTTGTTCCTGGCCGCGTTGTTCGCGGCCTCGGTGGCCGCGATCCTGGTCAATACCAGTTCGCCGTTCCTGTACTTCCAATTTTGAACCACGAATGGACACGGGTAGACATGGAGCGTGGAGCCGCGAAGGCCACGCGCTGACGCGCGCGGCTACGTAGCCGCCGCCGGGTAGCCGCCGCCGTAAGGCGGTGGCAGGAAAAGAACCGCATGCAGCATCTTGAAGAAAAAGAGCGGGCGTTCGCGCCGGGGCCGGGCCGGGCCTGGGTCGTGGCCGCCGTCGTGGGCCTGCTCTGGCTGGCCGCCTGCGCGGCCGACTGGAGCCTGCGCTTCCAGCGGTTCCGCTGGCAACAGCGGCTGATCTTCAGGCCCGCAACGATCCAGGCGCTGGCCGTCGGGGACGAACGGTTCGTGACCAACTGGATGGCGGAAAGCCGGGGCGGCGACCTCACGCGCCTCGCGGGCATCCCTTCCTTCGCCGGCCGTTTTGAGCAGCCGCGGCCCGGCCGATTCGAGAGCCTCGATGCCGCGGGCTTCCGCAATGTCCCCGCGCCGCCGGAGCTGGCCCACCCGGTCGTCGTCGCGGGCGACAGCTTCATGGCCTCGGGCTATCCGATGACGAACATGTTCGCCGTCCGGCTGGCCGGGATTTCCGGCCTGCCGGTGTACAACCGCGCCATGCTGGGCGTGGGGCCGTTCTTGAGCCTGGTCCGCTTCGTGGACAGCGAGCGGTTTGTCAGCCGGGCGCCCCGGGTCCTGGTTTGGGGTTTCATCGAGCGCTCCGTCATCCGGCACGCCTTCTCCGGCATGATGTACCAGTTGGACATCCGGGAGAAAGGGATCCGGCCCGCGGATCATTATGAACGGTCAGCGACCCGGACGCGCCTGGTCTGGCAGGAGCTGGCGCCGTCGCAGTTGAAAACCGCGCTGCCCGACACCTCGGCGATGGCGCATTTCGCCCGCCGCGCCTGGAACCGGCTGCGCTACGCGCTGCTGGGGATGATCAACCCGGAAGTCTTCGTCGCCGCGGGGAAAGTGGCGGGGCGCCCGATGCTGATGTACCGCCCCGCCGTCGAGATCATGATCGGCGACCCGGCGGAACGGAACCTGGTGGAGGTCGCCGGGGCGATCCGGTACGCGGGCGATTTCATGGCGCGGCGGGGCATCCGGCTGGTGGTCGTGCTGATTCCCGACAAGGAGCAGGTCTACCGCGAACTCGTCCCGGCGCACGTGCGGGACGGCCGCGAGTTGCCGCCGTCCTGCCTGGGCGAACTCGAGGAGCGCGTGCGGGCCGAGGGGATCCCGGCGGTCAACCTGCTGCCCCTGTTCCGCGCGCATGCCGCGGAGGGCGAGCTGCTGTACTGGCCGGACGACACGCACTGGAACGAGCGGGGCATCGCGCTGGCGGCGGAGGAAACCTGGAAGGCCGTGCGCCCGCTGCTGGAGGCCGTCGCGGCGGCGGAGCAGGGGGCGGAGGAGTAACCATGCCCGGCGACGAACAACCCTTGTGCCGGTTCCTGGAATGGGACACGGCCTTCTTCGGTTGCCGCGTGGCCCGGGTCGTGCCGGAGCGGCTCGACGCCGCCGGCGCGAAAGCCGTCCTGGCGTGGGCGCGGGCGGAGCGGATCGCCTGCCTCTACTTCCTGGCCGACACGGCGGATGCCGCGAGCCTGGCCGTTGCGGAGGACCACGGGTTCCGCTGCGTGGATATCCGGGTCACCCTGGACCGCGAGGTCGAGCGGCGGCCCACCGAGGCCGGCGAGGCGGGCGGGCCGGCCGTGCGTCCCGGCCGGGCCTCCGACCTGGACGCGCTGGTGCCGATCGCGCGCGGGGCGCATACCGACACGCGGTTTTTCGCCGACCCGCATTTCGAGCGCGAGCGCTGCGCGGCCCTCTACGAGACCTGGTTGAGACAGGGCTTTTCGGGCGGCGCCGAGGCTGTCCTGGTTTTCGAGCACGAAGGCCGCGCGGCCGGCTACGTCTCCTGCCACCTGCGAAGCGCCGGGGAGGGGCAGATCGGCCTGCTGGGCGTCGGCGCGCAGGCCCGCGGCCGCGGCGGCGGCCGGGGCCTGGTGCGGGCGGCCCTGCGCTGGTTCGGCGCGCAGGGATGCCGCCAGGTTTCCGTGGTGACCCAGGGCCGCAATATCCCGGCCCAGCGCCTGTACCAGGGCTGCGGCTTTAAAACCGGCCGGGCGCAGGCCTGGCATCATTTGTGGATGGCCGATCTGGATCGGAAGGTGTGACGATGACGCCCTATCGAATACTGTTCAACCGCCCCGATCCGATCGGCGCCGAACTGGAGTACCTGGCTGAAGCGGCCCGGTCGGGCCAGATTTCCGGGGACGGGTCGTTCACGCGCCGTTGCCACGCGCTGCTGGAGCGCGAACCGGGCGCGAAAAAGGCGCTCCTGACCACCTCCTGCACCCACGCGCTGGAAATGGCGGCGCTGCTCCTGGACATCCGGCCGGGCGACGAGGTCATCGTGCCGTCGTTCACCTTCGTGTCCACCGTCAACGCCTTCGTCCTGCGCGGCGCGAAGCCGGTGTTCGCCGACATCCGGCCCGACACGCTCAACCTGGACGAGCGCGCGCTGCCGGCGCTGATCACTCCGCGGACCCGGGCCCTCGTGGTCGTGCACTACGCGGGCGTCGGCTGCGAGATGGACGCGATCCTGGCCCTCGCGCGGGAACGCGGCTTGCCGGTCATCGAGGACAACGCGCACGGTCTCTTCGGCCAGTACCGGGGACGCGGGCTGGGCACGCTGGGCGCGCTGGCGACCCAGAGCTTCCACGAGACCAAGAACTTCTCCTGCGGCGAGGGCGGGGCCCTGCTGATCAACGACGAGCGCTACATCGAGCGGGCGGAGATTATCCGCGAGAAGGGCACCGATCGCAGCAGGTTTTTCCGCGGGCAGGTGGACAAGTACTCCTGGGTGGACATCGGCTCCAGCTACCTGCTGTCGGACCTGCTGGCGGCGTTCCTCTTCGCCCAGTTGGAGCGGCGCGAGGAAATCCAGGCCAGGCGAAAGGCCATTTGGGAGACCTATCGGACGAATCTGGCGGATTGGTCCGCATCGGTCGGCGCTCGCTTGCCCGTCATCCCGGATCATTGCCGGCAGGCCTGGCACATGTTTTATCTCCTGATGCCTTCGCTGGCGGCGCGACAGCGGCTGATCGCGCACCTCAAGCAGCGCGGCATCATGAGCGTGTTTCACTACCTGCCGCTGCACCTGTCGCCGATGGGCCGGCGCTTCGGGGGCCGGCCGGGCGCTTGCCCGGTCACCGAGGACATCAGCGACCGGCTGCTGCGCCTGCCCTTCTACAACAGCCTGGCCGCGTCCGACCAGGACCAGGTCATCGAGGCGGTGCGCTCCTTTGATCCAGGACGCGGCGAATGAAACCGCGAATGAACACGAGCAGACACGAATGCCGACGAGGTTCTTCTTGGCCGGCATTCACTCGTTTGGTGAGGGCGCCGGTTGCCGAAGCGTCCTCCGTATAGGTGTCCATTCGTGGTTAAACGGCTCTTGTTTAATGGTTGCGGGGCGGCTGGGGGAATAGCGCGGTTGACAATCCGGCGGGCCGGGGCATGCTGTCCCCGGAATTCGCGGAGCGACGCATGATCAGCGGAAAAAAAGTGACGGTCGTCATGCCCGCGTACAACGCGGCGCGGACGCTGGAGCAGACGGTCCGGGCGCTCGACCGGGCGGTCGTGGACGACATCATCGTCGTGGACGACTGCAGCACCGACGAGACGGTCGCGCGGGCGAAGGAGCTTGGCCTGTTTGTGCGCCGCCACGACCGGAACCTGGGCTACGGCGGCAACCAGAAGAGCTGCTACCGGCTGGCGCTCGGGCGCGGCGCGGATATCGTCGTGATGGTTCATCCGGACTACCAGTACGACCCGCGCCTCGTGCCGGCCATGGCGCACATGATCGCCTCGGACCTGTACGACGTGGTGCTGGGCTCGCGGATCCTGGGCGGCGGGACCCTGGCGGGGGGCATGCCCCTGCACAAGTACGTCGCGAACCGGATGCTGACCGCGTTCCAGAACATCCTGACCGGCCAGAAGCTCTCCGAGTACCACACGGGCTACCGGGCGTTTTCGCGGAAGGTCCTCGAGACCCTGCCGCTGGAGGAGAACTCGAACGACTTCGTGTTCGACAACCAGATGCTGTGCCAGGCGGCGGCCTTCGGGTTCCGCCTGGGAGAGCTGTCGTGCCCCACGAAGTACTTCGCGGAGGCGTCCTCGATCAACTTCAGGCGTTCCGTGATTTACGGCCTGGGCGTCGTGCGCAGCACGCTGCAACTGTTTCTCCACCGGCACGGGGTGAAGGACGAGCGGCTGTTCGGGCCCCGCGGGAGAAAGCTTGTCCCGTGAACGCCCCCTCGGAGGCCAGTCCCTGTCCCCTGTGCGCGCAGCCGCGCGGAGTGGAGGCCCTCGAATGCCGGGACAGCCGGGGCGTGATGCGATCCTACCGGTATTGTGCGGCCTGCGGGGGGTACAGCCTGGACCCCCTGCCCTCGCCCGGCGAGCTGGCCGCGATGTACGACGAGGCGTACTACGGCTCCGGGGAGCGCAAGCTCCCCGCCCTGCTGGACGCCGTGCGCAACCTGGCCCTGCGGCGCCGGGCCGCCCGGGTTGCCCGATGGTTGGGGCGGCGCGGCCGGATCCTCGACGTGGGTTGCGGGGACGGCCGGTTCCTGGCCCACATGCAGGCGCTGGGGTTCGAGATCATGGGCCTCGAGCTGCCGGGGATCGCCCTGGAACGGGCCCGGAAGCGGACGGGCGCGCCGCTGCGCGAGGGGCCGCTCGCGCCCGGCATGTTCCCCGACCGCTCGTTCGACCTCATCACGATCTGGCATGTCCTCGAACACGTCGTCGATCCGCGGGAACTCCTGGCGACCTGCCGCGCCCTGCTGAAGGACGACGGGCGGCTGGTGGTCGAGGTGCCGAACCTGGACAGCTGGCAGAGCCGGCTCGGCGGGGCGGGGGCGTTCAACCTGGATCCGCCGCGGCACCTGCACCAGTTGCCCCCGAGCGCGCTCGACCGGTTGGTCGAAGAAACCGGTTTTTCCGTCGAACGTCGCGAAACCCTGTCCTTGGAAATGGGTGTCATGGGCGCGATGCAGACGCTGCTGAATCACTGGCTTGCGCCCCGGGATTTGCTGTTCGACCTGCTGCGCTCGCGGTTTTCCTGCCCGGGATCGACGGGCGCCAAGGCGGCGTCCGTGGCGTGGGCCCCGGTCCTGGTCGTGCCGGCGACGGTCTTTACGATGCTGGAGGCGGCCGGCGGTCGCGGCGCGGTGTTGCGGGTGGTCTGCCGGCCGCGGTAAAAGAGCGTGAAGCAATAAGGCAAGGAGAACGATGGCGAACTTCCAGCCCATGAAGGACCGGTTCCTGATGGTCCTGCGCGAGAACGTCGCCCTGCTGGGGGTGGGGGGGCGGTTCCTGGATTTCGGGTGCGGACGGGGCGACGTCTCCGAGGTGCTGATCCGCGAACCGGCCATGGCCGGCGGCACCGCGTACGACCTGGCCGTCGACGCGGAGCAGCAGAAGCGTTCGGGCGCGCGCGAGGGCGGCAAGACGCTGAAGTATGCCTCCCGGTTATCCGAGGAGGAGACCGGCCTGGACCTGGCGCTGTTGTTCGACGTCATCGAGCATGTCCCGGTGCCCGGGGCCCTGCTGCGGGAGATCGAGCGGCGCGTCCGGCCGGGCGGGTGGCTGGTGGTGACCGTCCCGTATAACCCGCATGAGTGGGGCGTGGACGACGATTTCTACGGGCACCTGCGTAGATTGAGCATGCGGGGCATCGTGTCCATGCTCGAGCAGAGCGGGTGGAGCGTGATCCGCGTGCTCGATCCCTCCTTTCCGACCTTCTGGCTGATCCGCCGGGTCTACCTGTGGACGCGGCGCTTCATGAAACTGCCCGTGCCGGGCCACGACGGGCCGACGGGCAACGACCTGCAGCGGACCCTCGCGTCCTCGCGGCAGAGCGCCTGGGATACCGGCGGGGTGATGCAGCGGGTGCTGTCGTACGGCGTCATGCCGTGGCGTCTCATCCGCAAGTTCGATTTGTATTTCGAGTCCGTGTACAAGGGCTTCGAGCTGTTCGTCGTCTGCCAGCGGCGGCGGTCCTCCCCGGCGTGCGGCGTGTGCGGCCACGGGCGCTTTTCCTATCATCGTTTCTTCCAGCGCTACAGCCTTCAGCGGTGCTCCTACTGCCGGACGGAACAGATTCTGCCCGAAACGGACGATGCGTCCGCCCCGCCGCCTTCCCCCGCGGGCCCGATGCCCGGGCCGGGCGGGGTCCTGTTGCGCCGGTGGCGTACCCGGCGCCTGGAGGCGTTGTGCCGGCGCGCGCCCCGGCCGGCCTCGCTGTTCGTGGTGTCGCGGCACGGGGCGCAGGACGTGGAGACGGCGCGCCTGGCGCCCGCCGCGGACGTGCGGACGAGCACCCTCGGGGAGTGGCTGGCCCGGGGTCCGGAGGAGGGGCGGCGGTACGGCATCCTGGCGCTGTTCCACGTGTTCGAGCATGTTCGGGAAACCGCGGAGGCCCTGGAGGCCCTGGACCGGAGCGTCGAGCCCGGGGGCTGGGTGATGATCGAGTATCCCAACAGCCGTTCCTGGTTGAAGCGGCTGTTCCGCTGGCGGTGGTTTGGATACGACCCGCCCCATCACCGCCACGTGATTGACGCCCAGGCCCTGGCGGACCAGATGGGCCTTCGCAATTACCGGCTGCTGGGCGAACGGCACTTCATCCCGGTATTCCTTCCTGGTCTTTGCCCAGACCCTGGTCAACGCGTTGATGCCGTTCCAGCGGGATGCCTTGTACCATTGGATTCGCGGATGCCGGATCGGTCCGCTCGAGCGGTTCTGGGCCTGGGTGTCGGCGCCCCTGGCGGCGCTGTGCGTTCCGCTGTTCCTGGTCTACCAGCCGCTGGCCTCGCTGTTCCGCGCGGGCTGCGTGGTCCGGCAAGTCTTTCGCCGCACGGATATCGTGGAGTGACATGAAGCAAGAAGGCGAGCGACTCCTGGAGTGGATGGACCGGCACTACCTGTTCATCGTGACCGTGTTCGTGCTGTGGGCGTACGGCCTGGTGGGCGCCGCCGGGCCCCACGGAGACCCCATCCGGTCCGACGGGGCGGGCTACTACGCCTACCTCCCATCGCTGCTTCTGTACGGGGACCCCAGCTTTGAAACGGACGCCGACGTCCGGTACGGCGGGGAGTTCCCGTACTGGACCTACGTGCGGCGGTACCCGCCGACCGGACGGTACCTGAACGCGATCAACATCGGCGTCTCGCTGATGACGGCGCCTTTCTTCCTGGCGGCGCATGCCCTCACCCTGTGGTTCGGTTTCCCCTGGAAGGGCGGCCCGGAGTTTCTCCAACTGCGGTATGCCCCCGATGGGTATTCCTTCTTCTACCAGCACGGCGCGGGCCTGGCCGGCGTGTTCTATTTTCTGCTGGGCTTCGCCCTGCTGAAGAGGATCCTGGCGCGGTATTTTTCCCGGGGCGCCGTGCTGGCGGCGATGACCGCGCTCCTGCTGGGAACCAACCTGCTTCACTACGGGGCCGTGTTCACGGTGAATGCGCATCCGTTCACATTCTTCCTGACCGCCGTCCTGATGGAGTGCACCCGGCGCTGGTACGAGGCCCCGGACCGGCGGGCGCTGGCGGTGGGCCTGGGCACCACGGCGGCCTTGTTGTACCTGGTCCGCCCGTTGAATGTTCTCCTGCTGCTGTGGGTTCCGCTGTACGGCGTGTCCTCCGTTCGCGGGGCGGCGGAGCGGCTTCGTTTTTTCTGGCGACAGCGGGGCGCCGTGGCCTGGATGGGCGCCGTGGCGTTCGTATGGCTGATTCCCCAGTTCCTGGCGTGGAAATATTCGACCGGCCATTTTCTGGTGAAGGCCTACCAGCATGTCGGCGCCTCCAGTTTCGGGTGGCCGCAACTGCCGGCCTTTTTCTTCGGACTTCGCAAGGGGATGTTCCCCTGGTTTCCGGTTTTCGCGCTGGCGCTGCCCGGGTTCTGGTTCCTGAAGGGCGAGGCGCGCGCCTGCCGCACGCCCGTGGCGGTCCTTTGTGTCCTGTACGCCCTCGTGATTTCCAGCTTGCGCATCTGGGAAATGGCCGGCGGGTTCGGCAACCGGTACCTGGTGGACATGACGCCGTTCCTGGCCTTTCCCCTGGCGGCCTTCTACGCGGGCCTGCGGGCGCGGTGGTGCCGCGTCCTGGCGGCCGTCTTCACCGTCGCGGCCGTGGCGTGGGCGCTGTTCCTGCTGACCCTGCTCCTTCGCCTGGAACTGGATCCCTACGGCCTGGACCGGCAGGCGCTGTTCGACGTTTTCTGGTGGCGGAAAGAGGCGTTCCTGGAGTGGTGGCGGGCCCCGTGACCGGGCGGCGACATACCTCTTGACTTCGCCGGACCGTTGGCACAGCTTTTCATGACATGAAAAAGGTCCTTATCACCGGCGCCGGCGGGTTCATCGGCTCCCACCTGGTCGAGCGGTGCGCGGCGCTCGGGCACGAGGTGCGGGCCTTCGTGCGCTACAACTCGCAAGGCCGCTGGGGCTGGCTGGACCGCCGGCCGCGCGGCGCGGGCGTCGAGGTGATCAGCGGCGACATCCGCGACCTGGACTCCGTGCGGCGCGCGGTGCAGGGCGTGGACACGGTCTTCCACCTGGCCGCCCTGATCGGCATCCCGTACTCTTACGTCTCGCCGCTGGCCTACATCCGCACGAACATCGAGGGCACCTATAACGTGCTCCAGGCGGCGCGCGACCTCGGCGGCGTCGAGGTGCTCGTGACCTCGACAAGCGAAACGTACGGCACCGCGCAGTACGTCCCGATCGACGAGCGGCACCCGGCCGTCGGACAGTCGCCCTACGCGGCGACCAAGATCGCGGCCGACCAGCTGGCGTTGAGCTTTCACCGGTCCTTCGGCCTGCCCGTGAAGATCGTCCGCCCGTTCAACACGTTCGGGCCGCGGCAGTCCGCGCGCGCGTTCATCCCGGCGGTGATCATCCAGTTGCTCGGCGGCGCGGAGACCCTGCGCCTGGGTAATCTGGCGCCGACCCGGGACCTCACCTACGTCAAGGACACGGTCGAGGGCTTCCTCGCGATCGCCCGCGCGCCGGACCTGGCGGGCGAGGCGACGAACGTCGGGATGGACACGGAGATCTCGATGGGCGACCTGGCCCGGCGGATCAGCCGGCTCGTCGCGGGCCGCGAGGTCGAGATCGTCGCCGAGGAGGCCCGGGTCCGCCCGGAGGCCAGCGAGGTCGAGCGCCTGCGGTGCGCGAACGCGAAGCTGCGCGAACGGACCGGCTGGGCGCCGGCCTACGACCTGGACCGCGGGCTGGAGGAAACCATCGCATGGCTGCGCGACCACGTCGCGGATTACAAGGCGGAACTCTATCATGTATAAGGGCCGAACCCACCCCCCGCCGAGGCGTGGCGCACTCGGCGGCCCCCTCCCGGGAGGGGACGTTTGCTTTAATGCTCCCCTACGATCGAGGGGCCTCCTTTCATCTCCCCTCCTTCGGAGGGGCCGGGGGTGGGTTGTTTCCCGCGCGGCGGAGGAAGAAGGCTGCCCATGAAAGCCGTCATCCTGGCCGGGGGCAAGGGCGCGCGGCTGGCGCCGTTTACCACGGTGTTCCCCAAGCCGCTCATGCCGCTGGGCGAGACGCCGATCCTGGAAATCATCCTGCGCCAGCTCCAGCGCGCGGGCTTCACCGAGGTCGTCCTCGCCGTCGGGTACCTGGAGGCGCTGATCCGTTCCTACTTCGGCGACGGGCGCAAGTGGGGGCTCAAGATCGCGTACTCGAAGGAGGCGAAGCCCCTGGGCACCGCCGGTCCGCTCTCGCTGATCCGCGGGCTCCGCCGGACGTTCCTCGTCATGAACGGCGACGTGCTCACCACGCTGCCGCTCGGCCGGATGCTCGCGTTCCACCGGGAGCAGAAGGCCGCGGCCACCGTCGCGGTCAGCCACCGCGTGCAGCCGGTGAACTACGGCGTGATCAAGTTCGACCGCGCGAAGGCGGTGACGGACTACATCGAGAAGCCGCGGCTCGACTACGACGTGAGCATGGGCATCTACTTCCTCGAGCCGTCCGTGCGGAAACACATCCGGGCCGGCGAGCCGCTGGACCTGCCGGAGCTGGTGCGGCGGCTCCTGCGCGCCGGCGAGAAGGTGGCGGCCTACGTCAGCCGCGACTACTGGCTCGATATCGGGCGGCACGACGATTACGCGAAGGCCCAGGCGGAGTATGAAAAGATCAAGGGCAGGCTCCTCCGCCGGTAAGCCGGCCGGATCCCGGCGTCCGTTCGGCGCGCTCGTCACGGGCGCCCGGGGCTTCGTGGGCCGGCGGCTCGTCCGCCGCCTGCGCGCGGAAGGCGCGCGCGTCGTGGAATGGGACGCCCGGGCCGGCCTGGACCTGTGCGACTGGGACGCCGTGCGGACCCGGCGGCTGCCGCGCGGGCTGGACGCGGCCTTCCACCTCGCCGCGGTGAGCTACGTCCCCGCCGCCTGGGCCGATCCGCAAGCCATGCTCCGGACCAACCTCGACAGCACGCTCCACGTCCTCGAGGTCTGCCGCCGGCGCGGCATCCCGCGCCTGGTCTTCGTCAGTTCCTGCATTTACGGGCCGCCACGGTACCTGCCGATCGACGAAAAGCACCCGGTCGCGCCGGCCAACCCGTACGCGTGGAGCAAGCATCTCGGCGAGCAGCTCTGCCGGACCTACGCGCACCTGTACGGCCTGCGGGTCGTCATCGTGCGCCCGTTCAACATCTACGGGCCGGGCCAGGATCCGCGGTTCCTGGTGCCCGCCATCCTCGACCAGGTACGGAGGGGCGGGACGGTCACGCTCGACAGCCTGACGCCGCGCCGGGACCTCCTGTACGTGGACGACCTCGTGGAGGCGCTGTTCCGGGCGGCGCGGTTCGAGGGGCCCGGCGTCGAGGTCTTCAATCTCGGGGCCGGGGTCAGCCATTCCGTGCGCGAGATCGCCGAGGCGGCCGGCCGGGCCGCCGGCAAGGTCCTGCGCCTGGCCAGCCGGCGCCGGTCCCGCCGCGGCGAGGTGAGGGACGTCGTCGCGGACGTCCGGAAGGCCCGGCGGCGCCTGGGCTGGCGGCCCGTCACGTCGCTGGCCGAGGGCCTCGCGCAAACCTGGGCGGCCGGGGCCGCCGCCGACCGGGAGGATTCCGAGCCATGAAAACCATCGAGCTGTCCGTCGTCGTCCCGGTGTTCCGGGAAGAGGAGATCATCGGCGAATTCCACCGCCGCCTGAACGCCGTTCTCGAAACCACGGGCCTGGCGTTCGAGATCCTGTACGTGGACGACCAATCCGACGGGCCCACGGTGACCCTCCTGAAAAAGATCGCGGACGGCGACGGCCGGGTGAAAGTCGTGAGTTTATCGCGCAATTTCGGCCACCAGGTGGCCCTGACCGCCGGCATAGACCTGGCGCGGGGCGCGGCCGTGGTGATGCTGGACGGCGACCTGCAGCACCCGCCGGAACTGATCCCCACGCTGATCGGGAAATGGCGGGAGGGATACGACATCGTCTACACAATTCGCCAGGAGACGAAGGGCATCTCGCCCATGCGGCGGTCCGCGTCCCGGCTGTTTTACGCCCTGATGACCCGCATCACGGAGGTGGACATGGACATCCACTGTGCCGACTTCCGCCTGATGAGCCGGCGGGCGGTGGAGGGCTTCAAGCAGGTGCGCGAGAGCGCCCGGTTTATCCGCGGGATCGTGGGCTGGATGGGCTACCGGAAGATCGGCATCCCGTTCACGAGCACGGAACGGGAGAGGGGGCGGTCGAAGTACTCGCCGCGGAAGCTCTTCAAGTTCGCGCTCGACGGGATTCTGTCCTTCTCCGTCGTGCCGATCCGGATGATCAGCCTGGTCGGGCTCGCGGTGTCGGGCATCAGCTTCCTCTACTTCCTGCGCATCCTCTACTACGTCTTTTTCAGCCAGCAGCGCTCGCCGGCCAACCTACCGACGCTTACGCTCATCCTGTTCGTGTCCGGGATTCAACTGGTCATGATGGGCGTGCTGGGCGAGTATCTCGGGCAGGTCTTCACCGAAACCAAGAATCGTCCGCTGTATCTCGTGGACGAAATCTACTTCAGCGGCGAGGCGGACGGGGACTCTTCCCCGTCCGGTCCGGCTTCGTAACCGCGCGCGTCAGCGCGGGGCCGCGGGGCGCTCGGCCAGCACCTCGCTGACATCCCACAGGTTTACCGCGACCGGCAGGCCGTGCAGGCGGCGCGGGAGGCGGAAGCGGGTCCAGAACCAGCGCGGCCAGGCCGTCCGGCGCAGCCGCTCCTCCAGGTACTTCAACGGATACACGCTGGCGGGATGCCGGACGGTCATGCGTTGGAATCCGCTCCTGGCCAGCATGTGGCGCAGGACCGGCGGCGAGAAGAAGAACAGGTGTTCGGGCAGGTTGTACAGGTGCCAGGAGCGGCCGGACAGGCGGGAGGCCAGGGACCGCACATTCCCGGTGGACAGGGCCAGGACCCCGCCCGGGCGCAGGAGCTGGAAGCACTGGTCGAGCAGCGCGCCCGGCCGGTCCACGTGTTCGATCACGTCCCACAGCGCGATGGCGTCCGCGGCGCCCGGTTCGAGCTCGTGATCCGCCAGGGTGCCCGTGGCGACGTCCAACCCGAGCCGGGCACGGGCGTGTTCGGACGCGTCTTCCGCGGGCTCGACGCCCCATACGCGGTAGCCGCATTTCCGGGCTTCATCGAGAAAGAAGCCGTGCGCGCAGCCGAGCTCGACCAGGCGTGGGCCCGCGCCGGGCGGCGTCGCTGCGGGCATGCCGGGCCGCGGGAGGCGCTCCGGCAAAAAGGCCGCCAGCCTTCGCAGCCGCCGGACGGCATTCATCCGGATGGCTTCTTCCATGGAGAGGTAGTCGGCGTACCCCTGGCTTTCCACCGGCGAATTGAAATAGCCCTGGCGATAGATGGCCAGGAGATCGCGGTCCGTGAAATTCCAGGTCACCAGGCCGCAGCGGTCGCAGCGGAACAGCGGGAAGGCGCCCACCTGTCGCCAGGATTTCCAGGCCGTCGCCTCGCAGCCGGGGCAGGGGAAGGAAGGCGCTGTCTCCGGCGCGTGTGCTGCCTTCATGACCGTTGATTCCCTTCAGGATTCCATGCGGCTGGACCGTCTGCCCGGCTTGCCGCCCCGCAAGCGTTTCCTGCCGGCGGCGTAGACTGGCAGACCCTGCCCCTCCGGTCAAGCGCGGGCTCCGTGGGTCCAAAATCCGCGCGTAAGGATCTGGACGTTGATGATGCCGCACAGGTTCTCCTTGCTGTTACCCAGGAGGGGAATCCCCCTGCATCGTATAGAAACCGGTTTGGAGGGCGAGCGTCCACGCGAGCCGCAAAGACACAGCGGCGTGCACAGGGCATGCCCGAGCGAACGCCATGCTTACGCGCGGATTTGGGTGGGTCGCGGGTGGTTGACCGCGGCCCCTTCATGCCTTATATATCCGGCGGCTTGGCCGGGTGCGCGAGGAGCGTGGACCTGAAGCATCGAACGGGGACATGGTCATGTCGCAAATGCAGGATGTCGTATCGTCCGGGGCGGAGGACGGGGGCAGGGCGCCGTCCAGGGCTTGGCGATGGCTGGTGTACGTGCTCCTGTTTGGCCTCGGGCTTGGCTTGCGTATTCAACTGGCCCGGGAGGCCTATCCGGCGCGCTCGGATGTCGGCCATATCGTGCACCAGGGGGTCTACTGGGCAAAGGGGGTGCCGGGCGCGCTATCGTCTATCTGGCCGGAGATACCCGTCCTGCTGGCCGGGCTGGCCTATCGGCACGGGCTCGATCCCGCGCAGACGCTGCAGTGGTTCACCGTGGCGGCCGGGAGCCTGATCGTGGCACTGGGCATGGTCCTGGCGCGCCGCCTGTTCGGCCGGGATGAAATCGCGTGGCTGGCCGGTCTCTGGATGGCGGCCAATCCGGCCATGTTGAATTGGGCGGTCAGTTCGCAGCCGGAGCCCGTGTTTGGTGCTTGTCTGGTCGGCGCCTGCGCGGTCGGCGCGCCCATGCTCTGCGGATCGGGAATCCGGTGGGGCCGGTTGCTGGCGGCCTTCACGCTGCTGGCCTTGGGCGTTTACTTCCGGCCGCTCGAAGCCATGGTGGCCGCGGCGGCGTTCACGGGGTGGGTGTTTTTGGTTCATGGGCGGACCTGGAAGCCGGCGGCGGGGAAGATCGCGGTCGGGTTGCTCGTGTATGTGGCGCTGCTGGTCCCGCATTTCGCCCTGCAGGAGTCCGGCGGCGGCGGCATGAAGTGGATCAACCCGCGCATGAGCAACGTAGTGCTCGGTCCCCGGGCCTTCGACTCGAAGTTTCTTTACAGCCTGGATTCAGGTTACGAGGAGGCCATCCAGGAGTTCCGGCGGGTGGGCGCGGCGCGCTGGCTCTGGACCCACCGGGCGGAGATGGGTCGGCGCTATGTCCCGAACCTCCTGGCCGTGCTGCGCGCCTACAGCGAGTTTGCCTTCCCCCAGGCGTTCCGGCTCGGTAACGCGTGGTTCGCGGCGCTCCTGCTCGTCGCGGCCTGGGTCGGCCTTCGCGGCGCGCATTGGAGAGCGGCCTTATTTCTCCTGCTGATCCTGTCGGCGTTCCCGCTGGGCGTGAGCATCAGCTACATCTATCCCAAGTGGCTTGTCGCGCAGTTGCCCTTCCTGTTGATCCTCCTCTGCGCCTTTGTGGTGCTCTCCCCCGGCCTGTGGTCCGGGCCCTGGCGGAAGCTGGGATGGACGGGCCTGCTCGTGCTGCTGGCGGGGATGTCGGCCCGGGGAGAGTTCCGGACTCACCGGGACGAGGCATGGATATGGGACAACCAGCGCGCGATGGCCCGCTGGCTGCGCCAGAACCTCCCGACGGATGCGGTGGTCATGGCCAATTCGCTTTCGCTGTCCCTGGAGTTCGACCTCGACCATCCGGAGCGGAGGATCTTCCTGCCGTACGGGACGTCCGAACGGGTGGACTACTGGGCCGGGGAGCGGGGCGCGACCTACATCCTCCTGAACAACCGGGAGCATCAGCACTGGCCGGTTCACGGGATTATTCGCGGCGAGCCGCCTCCGGCGAACTGGACGCTGGTCAAGGAGGAGACCTTCCGGCGGGATCACCCGGTGTGGGGGCCGCAGGAAGACAAGTACCTGATCTTCCGCCGCGAGCCACCGGCGCCTGTGGAATAGCCTTTCTCCCGTCTTCTCGGGTATCAAGACCCCCGCCCGCCGGCCTGGTGGGTGAATCAGTTTCGTTGAAACGCCCGGTTGCGCGGCAGCCCCCCCGCGCGAAACCTCCGGTGCAATGTCCGTCGCGCAAGAAGCTTCCAAATGGCTTTCCGGATGGCATTTACATTGCATGGGCCTTGGGTATACTTAACAATAAGAATTAGTAGTTCTAGAACCATGATCAGGCAAGGCCCGTCCGCGGCGAGTAAAGCGATTTAAGCTTGGCGCCAGCGGGGGCTTCGGTGTCTTCGGCCAAGGCTTGTGCACAGGAAGGCGGTGCAGTCATGAAAGCCATTCAGGCAGTCGGGCGCGCAAGGGGACGGTCCGGATTCGCGCGGGTGTTACTCTCCACGGCCATCCTGTTTCACGGCGGGTGGGCGGTCTTCGGCGCGTCGTACTACGTGAATGACGGCTCGACGAACGGCGACGTCTATTGTTCCGTGGCGGGCAGCGATGCCTTTTCTGGAAACACGCCCGCCGCCCCGAAGTTGACCGTCACCAACCTGCTGGCGACCCGGTCGCTGGCCGCCGGCGACATCGTGTACATCGATACGGGCACCTACTCCAACTACACCGTCACCATCACCAACTCCGGCGCGTCCGGGAATCCGATCATTTTCCAGGGCAGCACGAATTACGCGTACGGCGGCTCGGTGTTCGAGCGAAATCATTCGGGGGCGGACGTTTTCCTGGTCGCCGTCAACTACATCGATCTCCGGCATTTGACGCTGACCAAGGGCCGGAGCGGAGTCCAGTTTGACGGGGCGCCCATCGGGCACCAGGTGCGTTTCGTGCGCGCTCAATACAACTCCCTGTATGGCTTTCACCACTCGGGGTCCGGCGATGCCGTGTATCGCAACTGCGTGGCTTTTTCCAACACGACGGCGGGCATGCGTTCGTTCCTGTCGACCATCTTCTGGGATCGCGGCGTGATGTACGGCCAACCCACCCACTTCCAGCTCGAGACGCAGCAGAGTGCATCCGGCGGCGTCAGCAACAGCATGATGGGCGCCGGGACCGCTTTCTCGCAATTCATCCCGATGGGCGACTACAACATTTTCTGGGGCGGGATTCCCCACGGCGACTACCGTTTTCTGTCGGCCTTGCAGGGGGGGGTGACATCGTACTGGAACTCGACCGTGCGCGATCCGCTGCTGGCCAATCCCGGTGCGGGGGATTTCCATCCCCGCAGCCTGGGCGGGCGGTACGACCCGGGAATCGGCGGATACACGAACGATTCCGCGCATTCCCCGCTGGTTGATTTCGGCGACCCGGCCTCCGCTTACGCTGACGAGCCCGATCCCAACGGCCAGCGTGTGAACGCGGGGGCCTATGGGAACTCGTCTTGGGCCAGCAAGTCGCAGACGAACGCCTGGCTGCTGACCCTGTCCTATCCCGATGCCGGAACCCTCTACCAGACGGGGCGGCTCACGTGGACGTACGGCAACATCCCGACCTCGGAGACCGTCCGCCTCCAGTATTCGCCCGACAACCGGGCCACCTGGGTGAACATCGTGACCAACCTGGCCGTCACCAACCGGACGTACCTCTGGAACGCCTCGTCGGCGACCTCGACGCCGGTGGCCTGGTGGCGCGTGGTCCGCGAGGCGAACACCAACGTCTTCGACGCGTGCCCGACCAATTTCGCCCTCCGGGGCCTGACCCCGGTCATGTACTACGTCAACGACGCGGTGACCAACGGCGATGTCTACACCACCGCGGCGGGGGCGGAGGGTCAGGACGGATTGACCCCGGCCACGCCCAAGAACAGCATCCAGGGCGTTTTAGCTGCGTATCCCGTGTCCGCGGACCACATCATCTACGTGGACACCGGGACCTACACGGGCCAGACGGCGACCGTGTCCTCGTCGTACGGCGGACGGTCCAACCTCGTGATGACGATCCAGGGGAGCACCAACGCCGCGGCGGGCGGCACGGTGCTGGACCGGAGGAGCGCGGCCTCGGATGTGCTGGTATTGCAAGGGGCCAACTGGGTTCGCGTGCGGGACCTGACGGTCGCCGGCGGGCGGTATGGGGTTTGGTTGGTCGGCGCCAGCCGGGCCACGCTGGAGCGCGTGACGGCCCGGGGAAACGTGAACGGGTTCCAGGGCAATTCCGCCAGCGACCACACCTTCCTGCGCTGCGCCGCGGCGCACAATACCGTCGGCGTGAACGGATTCGTGGATCGCATTGCGTGGGACTACGGCGTGTGCTGGAGCAACACGACCGCGTTCTTCCCGTCCACGCCCGCGCAGTGGAGCGTGAGCAACACCGTCATTGTGGGCGGCACGGCCTTCGCCGGCGCCACGCCGCCCGGGGCCGGCGATTACAATATCTTCTGGAACACGGTCCTGCACGCCTCCTATCCCAACCTGGCCCTGATGCAGGACGGGTTGAGCGGCTGGTGGAACTGTACCGTCCGCGACCCGCTGTTCGCCGACCCGGCCCGGACGAACTTTCATCCGCGCAGCGTCACCGGCACGCGGTCCAACGGCGTGTGGGTCGTCTACACCAACCACAGCCCCATGATTGATTTCGGCCCGCCCTCGGCCCCGTACGCGAACGAGCCCTGGCCGAACGGCACCAACGTGAACATCGGGGTGTACGGCAACACGGCGGAAGCGAGCAAGAGCCGGACCAACGCCTGGCTGCTGGCCTTGAGCTACAACGACGGCGGCGTGCTGAACGCCGAGCTGGGCGACCGGGTGTACTGGCGGGCGGGCAACATGGCGGCCGGCGCCACGGTGCGCATCGAGTTGTCCCGGGACGGCGGGACCTCCTGGGAAGTGGTGGAGACCAATGTCTCCGCCGCGACGGGCTACTACGACTGGGCCAGCACGAACTTCGCCTCCAGCCGGCTGTCGCGCTGGCGCGTGGTATACGAGGCCGACACCAACGTCATCAGCGCCACGACGCGGACGAACTTCACCTACCAGTACGGCCGGTACGAGTACTACCTGAACGACCCGTCCCAGGACGGCGATGTGTACTGTTCGGCGCCGGGCAGCGACGCCAACGCGGGGACCTCCGCGGGCGCGCCCAAGCTGACCCTGCAGTCCCTCTTGGCGGCGCATGAAGTTCAGGCCGGGGACATCATCTTCATGGATACGGGGACGTACGTGTTCAACAGCGTGCAGGAGATCGGCGCCCTGTATTCCGGGGTCAGCAACGCGCCCGTGGAGATCCAGGGCAGCACGAACGAGCTGGCGGGGGGGACGGTGATCACGCGGTCCGGGCTGCGGCTCAACAACGCGGCGTGGTACGCTATCCGTGACCTGGTGATCACCAACGTGGGCGCGGGGATTCAACTGGCGGGGTCCACGGGAACCCGGCTGTCCCGCGTGTCCGTGCGCCGGGCGGGCACCGGCTTTGACATCCAAGGCTCGGCGGGCGTGTGGCTGGATCAGTGCGTTGCGGCGAACTGCTCGAGCAACGGGGTGGCCGTAGGCGGGGAGTCCTCCCTGGTCCAGTTCGGGCGCGGCGTGCTCTGGGCCAACCGGTTCGGGGTGCGCGTGACGGCCGGCCGGGTGGTGTTGAGCAACAGCGCCGTGGCGGTCCAGGCGCCCGACGCCTATGCCTACCACGCGGCCACGGCCACTAATATCTGGGGGAATTACAATGCCCTTCATGCCGCAAGCAATGCGGTGATCGGGTATATCGGGACCCTGAACCGCAACCTGGACTCCCTGGCCGACTGGACGGCGGAGAGCGGGCAGGAAAGCCGAAGCCTTGAAGCCGATCCGCGCTTCGCCGATCCGGGCGATGGGGATTTCCATCCGCAGACCAACCAGCGCGACGGCCGATGGATCCCGGGCGTGGGCTGGAATCCGGGTTTCGACACCGTGACCTCGCCGTTGATTGACGCGGGCGATCCGGCGGCGGCGTTCACCAACGAGACCGCCTACAACGGCTTGCGCATCAACATCGGCCTGTACGGGAACACGGCCGAAGCGAGCAAGCGCAGCGCGAGCAACTGGCTGTACGCCGCCAGCCTGCGGGAGGGCGGCTGGGTGCGCGGCACCAGCACGCTGCACTGGGTGGCCGGCGGCGCGGCGACGGGCCATCTGCTGAAGGTCGAATTCTCCGGCAACGGGGGGCGGACCTGGACGACGCTGACCAACGGCGTGCCCGCGGCCACCGAGCTGTTTGCCTGGAACACCCGGGCCTCGGCCGACACGCCCGCCGGGCTCTGGCGGGTGGTCAGCGTCACGGAACCCGCGCTTTCGGACCAGGCGACGAATTTCTTCTCCGTGCGCAACCTGCCCCTGACGATCTACCTGAACGACAGTTCGACCAACGGGGACGTCTACTGCACGGCCCCCGGGAATGCCACCAACTGGGAGGCCTCGGTCTCCGCCCCGATGATCGATCTGGCCTCCGCCCTGGCCCGCTATGACCTGGAGCCGGGCGACCAGGTACGGCTGGACACAGGCACCTATACCAGCCTGGTAGATGCCGTGATCTCGCGAAAGCGTTCCGGCTCGGAAGCCGCGGCCCTGCGCATCCTGGGCAGTACGAACGACGCGGCCGGCGGCAGCCTGCTGGTCCGGGGCGGCTCGGGCTCCTCGCGCATCGCCCTGTCCGCGTTCTACGCGCGGTGGACGGCGGTGTCGAACCTGGCGTTACAGGGCGCCGAGACGGGAGCCCGCATTGAGCAGTCGGCCAACGTCTTCTTCAGCGGGCTCCGCAGTTCGGGACACAGCGGTGCGGGCGTCGAGGTGCGGTACTCCACCAATGTCACGTTCCGCCACTCGGCCTCTCATCACAACACGGGCCTCGGACTGCTCGGCCAGCAAGCCGATGGCCTGCAATGGCATCAGTCGGTTGTCTGGTCCAACACGGCGGGCGGGGTGTACCTCGCGGCCGGCGATGCCGCGATCACCAACAGCGTCATCGAAGCCTCCGGTTCGGGGAAGGTTGTCTACACCCTGGCCTCCAACGCCTTGTTGAAGGCGAACTACAACGACGTCCTGGCGCATGCCGGGGCCACCCTGGGGATCGCGGGCCTGTACACGGCCCGCGACATGGCCCGCTGGCGCGAGATCTCCACCAACGACCTGTTCAGCCTGACCCATCCTCCGCTGTTTGCCGACCCGCTGCTGGGCAATTTCCGGCCCCGGAGCAAGGCGGGCCGCTACAATCCCTCGACGGGCGCCTTCGATATCCTGGACGGCCAGACCTCGCCGCTGCTGGACGCGGGAAATCCCTCATGGGCTTTCAGCCAGGAACCGGTCCCGAACGGCAGCCGGATCAATATCGGGCCGTACGGCCACCACCCGCAGGCGAGCTTGAGTCCGACCAACGGCTGGCTCCTGGTGCTTTCGCTGAACGACGGGGGTAGCATCCGCGGGACGAACGACATTTACTGGCTGGCCGGCGGCGCGACGACGGGGCGCCTGGTGACCATCCAGTACTCGTGGGATGGCGGCATGACCTGGACCAACCTGGCCACCAACGTGTCCGCGGCGGCGGGGGTATGGAATTGGGCCACGGACCTCGTGCCGTCCACGCCGCGCGGGGGATTGCGTTTCGTGGACGAAACCGACACGTCCATTACGGCCTCCAACGCCGTCTTCTTCACGGTCAACAACGCGCCCCTGACGTACTACATCAACGACGCGAGCACCAACGGCGACGTCTACTGCAACGCGCCCGGTTCGTCGGCCCACGACGGCATCAGCCCGGACTATCCCCTGGACAGCTTGAGCACGCTGCTCTCCCGGTACTACTTCAAGGAGGGCGACCGCGTGTTCGTGGACACCGGGACGTATTATCCCCCGAGCACGATCACCATCGGGGCGTCCATCGTGGGCGCGGCCACGAACACGGTGCTCATCCAGGGCAGCACCAACGAGGCCGCCGGCGGCACCGTGATGGATTTTCAGGGCAAGGCCACCGGGATTCGCGTGGAGAACACCGCCGGGATCGAACTGAAGCGCCTGACCGTGCGAAGGGCGGGCTCGGGGATTTTCTTCTACGTGGTGACCAACTGCTTCGCCGAGTGGACCAGGGTGGAGGCGGGGGGGTACGGGTACGAGGTGGAGGCGTCCCGCAACGTGCTGCTGGATCACGCGGTGGCCATGAACGCGACGACCTGTGGCCTGCACAACGTGCGTTCCACGAACACCGTGTGGCAGAACGGCGTGTTGTGGTCCAACCGGGTGGGCGTGCTGCTGGCTTCAAGTCCCCGCGGGAATCTGGACATTCCGCCGCCGCAGAATCGCGTGGTGATGTCGAACAGCATTGCGAGCGTCTGGGGGTCTGCCGCGCGCCTCTACTCCATCCAATCCGGCGCTCTGGCGGCCGATTATAATGGGATCCACCTGGCGGGAGGCGCCTACGTGGCCGAGCGGACCATGCCGATCTTCAATGACCTGTTCGACTCGGTGGAACGCTGGAGGGTTGGAAGCACGCAGGATGTCAACAGCCTGTCCGGCGACCCGGGCTTCTTTGACGCGGGCGCGGGCGATTTCCATCTCAAGAGCGTGGCCGGCCGTTACGATCCGTCGGCCGGCGTGTTCGTGACCGGGGACACGGAGTCGTCGCGCCTGCTGGACGCCGGGTTGGCCACGGCGCCGTACGTGGAGGAGCCCGATCCCAACGGGCGGCGGGTCAACATCGGGTTGTACGCCAACACCGCGTGGGCGAGCAAGACGCCGACCGCCAGCGTGCTGAAGGTGATCAGCCTGAACGACGGCGGCGTGGCCTCCGGGGCGGCGGTTCCCTTGCGCTGGCTCGCCGGGGGCGATGCCACGGGCCATACCGTGAGGCTGGATTTTTCATGGAACTCGGGGACCAACTGGCAGGTCATCGCCACCGGCCTGCCCGCCACGAACGGGATCTACACCTGGAACACGACGGGCTTCACGTCCTCGCTGTTCGGCGTCTGGCGCGTGCAGAGCGAGATTCAGCCGGCCGTGTGGGGCCGCAACGATACCCCGTTCGCCCTGCGCAACACGAACTTCCTGTTCTACGTCAACGACACGAATCCCACGGGCGACGTGTACACCTCGGCGACGGGTTCCTCTACCAATTCGGGCTTGCGCGAGGGACAGCCGAAGCCCTCGGTGCAGTCGATTGTTGACGCGTATGACCTTGAGGCCGGCGACACGGTCTATGTGGACACCGGCGTGTACACGGGGAGCGCGGCCGTGGTGTCGATCGGGCAGGCCGACGGCGGGCGGCGCGACGATCCGCTGCTGCTCGAGGTCCGGGGCAGCACGAACTACGGGGCGGGCGGGACGGTGCTGCAGGTGGCCGGGCAGCCGGCAGGCGTACGCGTGACATCCGCGGCGGGCGTGAAGTTGCAGGACCTGTTCCTGGACGGCGGGGCCCGAACCAACGTGCTGGTCGCGCAGGCCAAGGATGTCCGCCTGGAGCGCGTGATCGCCCGTGGAGGAGCGGTGGGATTCCTGGCGGGCGGGGCGGCAGACACGACGCTGCGGAACTGCGCGGCGTCGGATATGACCTCCGTGGGCCTGTTCAACGGGTCTTCCAGCAACACGCTGTGGACGGGCGGTGTTCTCTGGTCGAACCGCGTTGGGGTGCTCCTGTCAAGCTGGTTGGGCAGCACACTGATCAACAGCCTGGCGGTATCCAACAGCGTCATCGCGGCCTGGGGGCCGTCCAGCTATGCCTACCAAGGCAACGACGCCGCCCTGCGGGCGGACTACAACGACATTGTGCTTCGCGAGGGCGCGCGCGCGGCGCTGCGGCCGACCCTGTGGATCCCGGAGATCGTGGATACCGCGTCGCGATGGGCCTGGCTCACCGGCCTCGACGCGCATAGCCTGTCGCACGAGCCCCTTTTCGCGGACCCGGTCGCCGGGGATTTCCACCCGCGCAGCCAGGGCGGCCGCTTCTCGCGGGCCACGACGAACTACGTCTACAGCGACACCAATACATCCGTGCTTATTGACGCCGGCGGGCCGGGCGACGATTTCTCCGTCGAGCCGGCCCCGAACGGTTTACGGTTGAACATCGGCCTGCACGGGAACAGCGCCGAGGCCAGCCTCACGCCCACCAATGCCCGCCTGACGGTCGTCAGCCTGAACGACGGCGGGCGCGCCCAGGGAACGGCCCAGCCGTTGTACTGGCTCGCCGGCGGGGAGGCGACCGGGCATACCGTGAAGATCTCCTTCTCCTGGAACGGCGGTCAGACCTGGGTCGTGCTGACCAACGGACTGCCGGCCGCCGCCGGCGTGTTTTCCTGGGATACGACGTTGCAGCCCTCGACTATGCTGGGCGTGTGGGAGGTTCGCAGCGAGGCCAACACCAACGTATGGGCGCGTTCGCAAACGGTCTTTGCCCTGCGCAACGCACCGTTCTCCTTCTACGTCAACGACGCCTCGACGAACGGCGACGTGTATGCCGCCGGGCCCGGCCATGCCACTAATTCCGGTCTCTCCGCCGAGGCGCCGCAGCTCTCGCTGCAGACCGTGCTGGACGCCTGGGACCTGGAAGAAGGCGACGTGGTCTACGTGGATACCGGATTCTATACCAGCCGCAATGGGACCGTGATAGGACAGCTCGACGCCGGCAATTATTCCAACAGTATTCCCGTAGTGATTCAGGGAAGCACCAACGAGGCCGCTGGCGGTTCCGTGTTTGTCGGCAACGGGGGCACCAACGGCTTCCACCTCTATGAGACCGACGCCGTATCCCTCCGCCATCTGCTGTTGCGGGGTTATATCACAGGGGTCCGCCTGACCACGGCCCGAAGGTGTTCGACGGAATGGGTGCGCGTGGAGGACGGGACCACGGGGTTCCAGGTGAGCGAGTCTTCCGAAGCCGACTTCCGGCATTGCGTGGCCCGCGGCTTGAGCGGCGCCGGGTTGAGCGTGGCGTCGCCCGGCGTGGATTGGGAGAGCGGGATCCTCTGGTCCAACGCCACGGCCCTGTACGTCGCGTCGGGCAGCGCCTCCATGATGGAGACGGTAGCCGGGGCGTTCGGCAGCAACAGCTACGTGTACTCCTATGATCCCGTGGGCGGGAATGTGAGCGCCGACTACAACGCCCTGTACTTGGGCGATGGGGCGCAGGCCGCCTATCTCTCGGCCTCCCCCCTGCCGGCCATCTACGATTCCGTGTCCCGCTGGACCCGGGCCACCGGCCAGGATCAGGCCACCCTGACCCGCGATCCCCTCTTCGTGGACGCCGGGACGGGCGATTTCCACCTGAAGAGCCAGGCCGGAAGATACAGCGTGGCGCTGACCAACTGGGTCCCGGATGCAGAAAGCTCGCCGCTCCTCGATGCCGGGGACCCGTCGTCGACCTGGACCAACGAGACCGCGCCGAACGGGTTCCGCCGCAACATCGGGCTGTACGGCGATGCCGCCCAGGCCAGCCGCACTCCGACCAACGCCGTCCTGACCGTCATCTCCCTGAATGACGGCGGCCGGGCGGAGGGTGTGATCCCCTTGTTCTGGCTGGCGCGCGGCGTCGCCACGGGTCACACCGTGCGCCTGGACTACTCCGCCGATGCGGGCGCCTCATGGTCCCTGATCGCCAGTAACGTGCCCGCGGCATCCGGCGTATACGTGTGGGACAGCCAGTCCTATACGTCCTCCATTCGCGGCGTGTGGCGGGTCTGGAGCGAACAGGATCTCTCCGCGTGGGACCAGACGGCGGCGCTCTTCGCGCTCCGGAATGAGCGGCTGAACTTCTACGTCAACGATCCGGTGACCAACGGGGATGTCTACACCGCGGCCCGGGGAAGCGCGTTGAACACCGGCACCCTGCCGTCGTCGCCGTTGAACGCGGTCCAGGCGGTGCTGGACATGTGGGATCTGGAGCCCGGTGACACGGTCTTCGTGGATACCGGGGAGTACACGGTGTCGGACGCGATAAGGATCGGCCGGTTGGACGCCTTCGACGGCACGAATCTAGCCCTGCTGGCCCAGGGGATCGAAACCAACTTCGTCGTGTTCCATGGCAGCACCAACGAGGCGGCGAGCGGGTCGGTGTTCACGCGATTCGGCGCCGGGGATCTTTTCTACCTCGATTCGGCGCCGGGGACCTGGTTGCGCCATTTCACTTTGAGGGAGGGCGCCACGGGCCTTTCGGCCTACCGGGCCCATTACGGGAGGGCCGAGTGGGTGTACGCGGAGAACGGCGCCGACGGATTCGAACTGCAGGAAACAGACTATTTCGACATGCGGCACTGCGTTAGCCGGAACAACGCCGGGCGTGGCCTGGCCCTGGCCGACACCCGGGGCGTGGCCTGGCGAAGCGGAGTGCTCTGGTCCAACAACCTCGGCACGTACGTGGATTCGGCGGATATCGGAATCCACGTGATGACGCTGGAGAACAGCGTTATCGGGGTCTTTGGGCAGGACGCCCTCGCCCACGTGTACAAGCAAGGTGTGGTGGTGTCCTCCGACTACAACAACATCTACCTGGCGGAAAACGCGCTGGCCGGCGGGCTTCTCACAGGTGGCGGCCGCACGTCGCGCTATGAATCCGTTCACGCCTGGGGCGCCTTCACGCGGACGGAGCCTCATACCCTGACCGAGGATCCGAAATTCGCCAATGCCGGCCAGGGCGATTTCCACCTTCGCACCACGCGCCCGAGCGGCCGATACGATCCCCTGCTCGGGACCTGGACGAACGACAACGACTTCTCCAAGTTGATCGATTCCGGCAATCCTTCCTCGTCCTATTTCAACGAGCCGATACCGAGCGGGGCCCGGATCAATATCGGCTTGTACGGCAACACCTGGCAAGCCAGCCAGACCCCGACCAATGCCTGGCTGACGCTCATTACACTGAACGACGGCGGGTCCATCCAGGGCACCCAGACCCTGTACTGGGTGGCTGGGGGCGCCGCCGCGGGGCATTCGTTGTACATCGACTACAACCGGTTGAGCGGCCTGAACTACTGGACAAACATTGCCACGAACCTGCTGGGTTCCTCCGGGGCCTACGTGTGGGACCTGGCGCCGTTCGAGAGAACGGCCGCCGGCGAATGGCGCTTGATCAGCGCCCTGGATCCCGATCTCGTGGTAACCTCCCGGGTCCCGTTCACCCTTCGCGACGCCTCGGGTTCGATATGGTACTTTGTAAACGACTCCTCGACGAACGGGAACATCTATACCACGGTGCCGGGGCACGCCAGTCTTCGCGGCACCACGCCGTACTGGCCCAAGGCCTCCATTCAGGACGTGCTCAACACGTATCGTCTTGAGCCGTGGGACATCATTTTCGTGGACACGGGCGAGTACCTGCTGACCGACGACATTGGCATCAACGATCTGGATTCGGGCTCGGGCACCAATCGGGTAACCATCCAGGGCAGCACGAACTGGCTGGCCGGGGGCACGGTTCTGAATCGCCAGATTTCCGGCGGCAACACCGCGGTGATTCGCCTCAAGGCGGCGGCCGGCATCAATCTTCGCGACCTGACCTTGCGGAGCGCGGCGACGGGAATGGAAGCGCTCCAGTCCGAGGATTGCACTTTCCAGAATGTCCGCTTTATCGCCAACGGGTCCAAGGGAATGCGCCTGGAAGAGGCCAGCGGATTCGAATTCAGCGGGTGTACCGTGTGGCAGAACGGCGGCTCCGGCGGCGTGGGCATCGAAAGTGAAAAGTCGGATCTCCTGTGGATCAACGGCGTGATCTGGGGCAATGCCAATGCGGTGGACCTGTCGTCGGCGGGCTCGCACGAGTGGCGCAACAGCGTGTTCCAGGCCAGTGGGTACGGGCGGCGGGTATTCCAGATGGACCCCACGACATCGCCGTCCTCCATGACCGCGAACTACAACAACTACCAGATCGAGGACAGCGCCATCCTGGCGGAAAAGGAAACGCTGGTGGGCGGGAGCGATCTCTACGGCAACCTGACCGAGTGGCAGGCCGCGGGCTTGGACCCCGAGAGCTTGAGCCACGATCCCCTGTTCGCCGATCCTGACAACGGCGACTTCCGGTTGAGAAGCAAGGCGGGTCGTTTCCGCCTGGACGGAACCATCACCAACGACACGGTCACCTCCCCGATGATCGACACCGGGGATCCGGCGTCCGCGTGGACCAACGAACTCGATCCCAACGGCCAGCGGATCAATATCGGCGCGTACGGGAACACCCCGCTGGCCAGCTTGAGCCCGACCAATCCGTGGCTGCTGGCCATCTCGCTGAATGCCGGAGGCATTGTCCGGGGAACCAGCGACTTGGTCTGGGCCTCCGGGAATCTCTCCACCGGGGCCTTGGTCCGGCTGGAATACACCCGGAATAACGGGGTGGAGTGGTTTCTTATTGCCAGCAACGTGGTCAACGGGACGGGGCGATACGCGTGGGATTTGTCCGCCCAGCCGGTGACCGTGCAGGGCGGGTGGCGCGTGATATACCAGGCGGACACCAACGTGGCGGACGCCTGCGACACTCCGTTCATCATCAAGAACGAGGTGTTGAAGATCTACGTGAACGACGCCAGCCTGCTCAATGACGTGTACTGCAAGGCCCCGGGAAGCCCGGCCCACTCCGGCTTGAGCAGCAACTCGCCCTTGAATGATCCGGTCGCCGCCATGTCCACCTATCCCCTGACCGCGGGAGACACGCTGTACATTGACACGGGCGAGTACAACCTCTCGACCAACCTGTTTCTCGGCGAATTGAACCGCGGGTTGGCGTCGATGTCCATCCGCATCCTGGGCAGCACCAACGGAAGCCTGCTGGTTCGCAACAACAACTTCCGCTCGGGCCTGGTCGTGAACGACACGCGCTACATCGAGATCAGCGATCTGAAAATCACGGTTGCCGGGGAGGGGGTGGAGGTGGAGAACGTGGAGCAGATCACCTTCCGCCGGCTGGAGAGTTACAAGAACCGCACGGGCATTGACGCGTCCGGCATGCAGGGCGCGTTTTTCGATCGGTGCCTGGTCTGGAGCAACCGGACCTGGGGATTCATTCTCGAGGGCCAGAGCGACGCCGCGTGGGATCGCAGCGTGTTCTCGGAGAACCGGTCGGGCGCCATACAGGCCAACGTGGGATCCGTGGCGATTTCGAATTCCATCCTGTACGGCGCGGGGACCAGCGTGCTCTACAGCGTCAGCCTTTCCCCGGTCAATGCTGACTTCAACGTGTTGTGGAACGAGGGGGCCGCGGTTCTCGCCCGCGATGCCTATGGGGAGTACGACCATCTCACCCTCCAGAGCTGGCAGCGGACGATGAACGCGGATGCGCACAGCGTTCGCGTCGATCCCCTCCTGGCCGCCGGCGGGATGGGGGATTTCCACTTGCAGAGCCAGGCGGGCCGGTGGTCGCCCACCCTGGCGACGTGGATCAACGACGCCCAGACGTCCTGGGCCATTGATGCCGGTGCCGCCAACGGGCCGTTCGGCAACGAGCTCAATCCGAACGGCGGGCGGATGAACGCCGGGCGGTACGCCAACAGCGGGCAGGCGAGCAAGAGCAATACCAACGCGGCGGACCGGGCCCTCCTGATCGCCAGCCTGGACGACGGCGGCCTGGTGCCCGGGACCAAGGAGTTGTACTGGTTGAGCCGCGGCTTGACGGCGGCCGACCTGGTGACGCTCGAATACTCGCCGGACAACGGGGGCGCGTGGAACACGGTGGTCTCCAACCTGCCGGCGACCCAGGCGGGCTACTACTGGGATGCCACGGAGTTGCCCTCGACGCCCCTCGCGCGGTGGCGCGTGGTGCTCCAGTCCGATACGAACCTGTTCGATGTCAACGCGAAGCCGTTCATTCTCCGCAACGGGCCCATCCCGTTTTACGTGAACGACGCCGATACGAACAACGATGTGTATTGCACGGCGCCGGGCCATCCGACGAATACGGGCCTGTCGGCCTCCACCCCGCTGGATACGCTGCACGCCGTCCTCCAGTATGACCTGGAAGGCGGCGACACCCTCTACGTGGACACGGGGCTGTATCCCGTCACGAACACGATTGAGTTCACGTCGCTTCATTCCGGGGCGGCGACGTCCCGTGTCCGGGTGGTGGGCAGCACGTATGGCGACGGCACCGGCACGGTCTTTCGCGGGCAGTTCGCTCCTTTCGCGGGCGGCGTGGGGATGACCTTCGTCCTGGCCAACTACATTGAGTTGAGCAATTTCGTGCTGGAGAATCTGGATACGTCCATAGAAAGCACGTTGTTCAGCAGCGGCAATCTCTTCCGCAACCTGCAGCTTCGCGGCGGCGGGCAGTACGGCTTCTTCCTGCAGACGGCCGGCACGCGCATCGAGAACTGCGTGGTGACCCGCGGGTCCGGCTCGGTGCTGAACAATGTCCTGGCCGAGACCGTGGTCGAGGGGTGCGTGCTGTGGTCCAACGGGGCGCCCGCCGTGGTGCTGGAAAAAGGCACCCTGATGATCAGCAACTCGGTCCTGTCCGTGGACGGCATTACCAATGTCTGCCTGATGGTCAGTACCGGCTCCGTCATCCTGGCCAACTACAACAACTACTACCTCGCCAACGATGCCTCGCTGGCCGAGTACGAGGACACGGTCTACGAAAAGCTGTTCCAGTGGAACCAGCGTACGCTGCAGGACTTGAACTCGCTGTCGGTGGACCCGCTGTTTGCCGATGCCGCAGGGGATGATTATCACTTGCGCAGCGTGGCGGGGCGCTGGGTGCCGGGCGCAGGCTGGACCAACGACCTCGAGCATTCGCTTCTCATTGACACGGGCGCCCCGGATTCCCCGTATGCGCTGGAGCCGGAGCCCAACGGGAGCCGCCGGAACATCGGGCTGTACGGGAACACCGGCGAGGCGAGCAAGGGCCTGACCAACCAGTGGCTGCTGGCGTTGACCGGGTCCTCCGGCGGCCGCGGCGAAGGTCTGGTGCTGCTGACCTGGGCCGGTCTGGCCGACACCCCCACGAACACGGTCCGACTGGACTACTCCTTCGACAACGGCGGCACCTGGAGCCCCATGGCGAACAACGTCCTGTTGGCCGAGGGCGGCTACTTCTGGAACAGCTTGAGCTGGCCGTTCTCCCCGATCGCGCGCTGGCGAATCGTCCTGGAATCGGACACCAACGTGTGGGATGCCACGGATTCCTCCTTCGCCATCAACGGGCCCTTCAACTTTTACCTCAACGACACCAATCCGGTGGGCGATATCTATACCACGGCGCCCGGCAGCGACACGAACCTCGGGATCTACTTCAGCATCCCGATGGCAACGCTGCGCCACCTGCTGGAGACCTATGACCTGGAGGGCGGCGACATCATCTGGATGGACACGGGGCTCTACTCCCTGACCACGAACGACCTGGTGCAGTGGACGACCGCGGACCAGGGGTTGCGGAGCGCGCCCGTGGAACTCCGCGGGAATACCAACAGCCTGGCGACCGTGATCCATAATGTCAGCGGGGATCCCAACCCGTTCACGGTTGAAGCCCGGTATGTCCGGATGAGGGACCTGGTGTTGCAGCAGAGTCCGTTGCAAGTCAGCGGCGGCGGGGTGCAACTGCTGAACCTGTTCGCGACCAACGGCAACGTCTCCCTGTCCGGCAACGGCCAGACGGCGGAGGTTCTGCGGGTGGAGAACGGAACTGTCTCGGCCGCCGGGTTGTACAACACCCTGACCCGGTTGAGCGTGAAGCAGGGCTCGGTCTCCTTGAGCGGAACGAATGTGTGGCTGCTGAATTCCCTCGTGGCCGGCTCGGCCAATCCCGCCGTGTCCCTGGCCGGCGGCGAAATGAAGGTTCAGAATAACACGCTGGTGGGCACGGGCACGCAGATCCGCAAGACCGGCCTGGGCAACGCGTTTCTCACGAACAACATCGTGGTGGCGGATGGGGTCGATCGATTCTGCATCCAGTGGCTGGAGGGGTTGATCCAGTCCGATTACAACAACCTGGTCGCGCGTAACGGGGCCTGGATCGGCAACCGGATCGGCTGGTGGGAAAAGTTGTTGTACTGGCAGCGGGCGACCGGGTTGGACGCGCACAGCCTGTCCGTCGATCCTCTCTTTGCCGATGAGGCGGGCGGCGACTACCATCTCCAGTCGGCCATGGGGCGGTGGACTCCCTCCGGCTGGACGAACGACGCCGATTACTCGCCCTGCATCGACATGGGCGATCCGTTCACGGCGAGTTGGACCAACGAGCCGATCCCCGCCGGCGACCGGGTGAACCTCGGCGCCTACGGCGGCACCGAGCAGGCCAGCAAGAGCCCCCCGGGGGCCCAGCTCATGGCGCTGACTGTCGGGGACGGCGGGGTGCTCAAGGGCACCAATATCATCCGCTGGACCTCGGTCAACCTGGGGCCTGGAGACCTCGTGCGCCTGGAATATTCCACCAATAACTTTGCTTCGTCGGTGACCATTGCCGCCAGCATCCCCTCGAGCGAGGGCCAGTATAGCTGGGATACCACCTTGGTGCCCTCCAGCTTGTTCGCGTGGTGGCGCGTGGTCCTGGAGACCAACACGGCGGTAGAGGGCCGCACCGAACAGTCGTTCGCCGTCCGCAACACGCCCCTGCCGTTCTACGTGAACGACTCCAATACGCTGAACGACGTGTACACCACCCAGCGGGGATCGGACACCAACAACGGGCTTTCGCCCGCGACGCCCATGGCCTCGCTGGCGACCCTCCTGAACACGTATGACACGGAGGGGGGCGATGTGGTGTACATGGACACCGGGTTCTATACCAACACGTCCAGCCTCCGCGTCATCTGGTCTCGCGGCGGCGAGTCCGCCTACGGGCCCGTGACGATCCAGGGCAGCACCAACTACGCCGCGAAAGGCACCGTGCTGATCAGGTCGGGCGCGCCCTTGACGCCAGGGCTGGATGTCAAGGCGTCGCACATGACGTTCCGCGACCTGACGGTCGCGCGAAATCTCAACGGGATGTTGCTGGAAACAAATGCCGCCATCACGGTCGAGCGTGTCTTGGCGATGTCCAACGCCTATGGTGTCGTGGCGGTCTCCAGCGACGGCCTGACGGTGCGGAACAGCCGGTTCTGGAACAACAACCAGGGCGGATTCTGGTTGGAAGGGGTCAGGACGGCCCGGGTCGAGCATTGCACGCTTGTCAGCGCATCGGGAACGAGCGGGAGCATCCAGGCCACGAATACCGTCGGAGTCACCCTCCAGAACAACATCTTCTATTTCAGTTCCAGCAACGGCGTGGCGCTGTATTTCTCCAACAGCAATGTGTTGAACTCCTCGACGGTGGATTACAACAGCTATTACTTTGGCGCCGAGCCGGGGGCTATCGCGGGCGCGTACTCGAACCTGATGGACTGGCAACTGGCCGTGAACAAGGACTTCCGCAGCGCCATCACCAATCCCCTGTTCGCCAACCTGGGCGAGGGGGATTTCCACCTCCAGTCCGCCGCCGGGCGGTGGGTGGACGGTTCGGGCTGGACGACCGACGCGGAATCCTCGTGGGCCATCGACAAGGCCAACCCGGTGTCGTCGTGGACGAACGAACCGACCCCGAACGGCTTCCGGGCCAACCTCGGGGCGTACGGGGGCACGGTCCATGCCAGCAAGGGCGACGATACGCCGGCCCTGTACGCGCGGACCCTGAACCAAAGCCTCTTCATCGGCGAGTCCAACAGCGTGCAGCCCCTGATCTGGCACGCGCGCAACGTGCCGACCAACACCACCGTGGCCGTGCAGTATTCCGGCGACGGCGGCGCCACGTGGACGACGATCAGCAACAACGTGCCGGCTTACAGGGAGTACATTGTCTGGCCGACCACGCCGTATTACAACACGTACGGAGGATTCTGGCGTGTGGTGGGCATCACCGACACGAACTACTGGGACGTCAACAACGAGCCTTTCCAGATCTTCTTCGGCGAGTTCGCGATAAGCCGGCAATACCGGCAGCCGCCGCTCAACCGGATCATCTGGCGCGGGGCGTGGAACGCGGAGTACCAGGTCCAGTTGGCCACCAACGTGTCCCTGACGACGAATGTGCTCTCGTATATCTACACCAACCTCGTGGGCACCAACGTGGTGGTCGGAACCAACAAGTGGCGCGAGATCGTCATCCACTGGACCAATGCCCCGACGGGAACGGGAACCTACCAGCAGGCCAATTTCATCTCGACCCTTGGCGGCGACCTGACCTACGAGGATCCGGAGTCCAGCAACCGGCGCTACAGGCTGTATCACGTGATCCAGAAATAAGCGGGCGCGGCAGGGGCGCCTTCAGCGGGCGCTCTTCCAACTGTTCTTCCGGCGGTGCAGGCCGGCCAGGTCGAGGGCGCGGGCCAGGCCATAGGCGAGGTAGAGGGCGCAGAGGGGAAGGAAAGGGCGGAAGCGGCCGCCCTTGCGGCAGGTCCAGGCCGCCGGACCGGCGACCAGGATCGGCAGCGGCAGGGCCAGGAGCCAGCCGGCCGGATGCCAGAAGAGTCCGGCCGGAACCGCGAGCGCCAGCAGCAGGAGGGCCGCCGCGAACAGGCGCGCGAAACGCGGCGCATTTCCGCCGGCCGCTTGCCCGCTCCCCGAAATCCGGGCGTAGCTCAAACGATTGGCATGCCAGAGCTGCTGGCGATAGAAATCCTTCAGCGTGGCCGGCTCCCCGTGATGCATCACCCGCAGGGCCGGCACGCCCAGCACCGGGAGGCCCGCCAGGTAGGCCCGGAAGGCGAAGTCGGTGTCCTCGCCCGTGGCCAGCCGCTCGTCGAAGCCGTTGAGCTGATCCGCCGCGCTCCGGGCCAGGTACATGTTGCGTGTCGTGATCAGGCGGAACGCCTCGCGCCGTACCACGGGCCCCCCGGGCGAATCCTCGACGACCCGGTTCTTGTGCTGCCAGTGAAAGTGCCAGGCGGCCTGCACCCACGTCATCGGTTCCGGCGGCTCGACGGGCCAGCCCAGGACGACCCGCGCTTCCTGCTCCAGGAACGGCGCCGCCCGCTCCAGCCAGTCCGCCGCCGGCTCGCAGTCGGCATCCAGGAACGCGACCCAATCGCCCGCGGACTCCTTCAAGGCGCGGTTCCGGCAGGCGGGGATGCTGGCCCCGGGCGCCTCGATCACGCGGTCGAATCCCAACGCCCGCGCGGCCTCCACGGTCCCATCCCGGCTGCCCCCGTCCACCACCACGGTCTCGATGTCCATGCCCGGGGGCCTTCGCAGCCGGGCGATGGCGGCGTGGAGCCGCGGCAGGTTCCGCGCCTCGTTGAAGGCCACGATGAGAATGGAAAGCCGCCGGCCCATGTCCCGGATGTATAACGGTTACGGGTGGACTCTGCACGCGGAAAAGGCAGAATGGCGGGCATGAAACACGTCGGCATGGTGTTGGCGGCGGGCGCGTCGTCCCGGATGGGCCGGCCGAAAGCCCTGCTCCCGGCGGACGGCGGGAAACCGCTCGCCGCCGTCCAGGCCGCCCTGCTGCGCGCCGGCGGCTGCGGCCGCGTGGTCATTGTGCTGGGCTCGGAATTCGACCGGATCGCCCCGGCGCTGGCGGGCGAGGAGGTGGTCCGGAATCCGGACTGGGAGCAGGGCCGCTTCACCTCCGTCCAGGCCGGGCTCCGCGCGCTGGATGATTTCGACGGTTGCGTCATCCTGCCCGTGGATGCCGTGGGGCTGCGCGCCGAAACCGTCCGCGCCGTCCTGGCGTGCGCGAGCGACGGGGCCGCGCACGCCGTCCGCCCGACCTGGCGCGGGCAGGACGGCAAGCTGCTGTGGGTCTCCCGCGCGCTGGCGGACGAAATGCAGCGCGCTCCGCCGGGCGACCGGCGGCTTGACGACCTGGTGCGGCAGCGCGCGGAGCGAATCCCTGTGGAAGATCCGAGGCTGTTGCGCAATGTGAACACGCCGGAGGACTTGTAGCCGCGGTCGCCGACCGCGGCCACAGGACCCGCGGCCACGGGATCGATTGACACCGAACGCAATAGGAGTACGTTGTACGCCTGTTTGCGGCAGAAAATAGAAGGAGAGGAACATGGGCATGATCAAGGAGTTCAAGGAATTCGCGGTCAAGGGCAACATGATCGACATGGCCGTCGGCATCATCATCGGCGGGGCGTTCGGCAAGATCGTCTCCTCGCTGGTCAGCGACGTGCTGATGCCTCCGCTGGGCATGCTGATGGGCGGGGTGGACTTTTCCGACAAGGTGATCACCTTGAAAGAGGCCGTCGGCGAGGCCCCGGCCGTCCAGCTCAAGTACGGCTTGTTCATCAACACGGCGATCGATTTCGTCATCGTGGCCCTCGCGGTCTTCATGATGGTCAAGGCGATCAACAAGCTCAAGAAGAAGGAAGAGGCCAAGCCGGCCCCGGCGCCCGTGATCTCGGACGAGGTGAAGCTGCTCACGGAAATCCGCGACGCGCTGAAAAGCCGTTGAGCGGGCCGCTGTCCGTGAACGCTCTTGATCGAACCCGGTGGCTGGCCAATGCCACGGTGTTCGTGTCCGGCGCGAGCATCATGATCGTGGAACTGCTGGCCGGGCGCGTGATCTCGCGGCACGTGGGGCAGTCGCTCTACACCTGGACCGCGATCATCGGGGTCGTGTTGGCCGGCATCTCGGCGGGCAACTATGCGGGAGGGTTGCTGGCGGACCGTCGGGCGCCCCGCCGGACGCTCGCCCTCCTGTTCCTGCTGGCCGCCGCGGGCTGCTTCGCGGTGCGCGGGCTGAACGAGGTCGCCGGCGGCTTGTCCGTGCTCCGCGACCGGGCCTGGCCGGCGCGCATCGTCCTGCACGTGCTGATCACGTTCCTGCTGCCCGCCCTGCTGCTGGGGACGATCGGGCCGGTGGCCGCCCGCGTGGCGGTCGGGGCCGACGGGCGGACCGGCCGCGCCGTCGGCGATGTCTATGCCTGGGGCAGCGTCGGGGCCATCGCGGGCACGTTCCTCGCGGGCTTCGTGCTGATCCCGGCGTTCGGCGTCGCGGCCATCGTCGGGGGGGTCTCCGGGCTGCTGGCGTTTACGGGATTGCTGTACGCCCTCGTCGCGCTACACTGATTCTCCGTGAAGGTCACGGTCATCGGGGATGGGGGATGGGGCACGGCCCTGGCGCTGGTCCTGGCCGGGAACGGGCACGCGGTCACGGTCTGGGGCCCCTTTCCTGAATACATCCGCGCGATCCGCGATCGCGCGGAGAATCCCGCCTTCCTGCCGGGCGTGCCCCTGCCGCCCGCGATCCGGTGGACGGCCGCGATGGACGAGGCCGCGGCGGACGCGGAGGCGGTGGTGCTGGCGACGCCGTCGCGTTATTTCCGTGCCACCGTCTCGTCGCTGGCGCCCTTCCTGCCGGCGCCCCGCCCGCCGATCGTAAGCGTCACGAAGGGCCTGGACGAACGGACGCTCCGGCGCATGACCGAGGTGACCGGCGAACTCCTCGGCGAAACGTCCGTGGCGGCGCTTTCCGGCCCCAGCCTGGCCGCCGAGGTCGCGCGCGGCGTCCCCGCGGCCGTGACCCTGGCGTGCGCCGACACGGACCGGGCCGCCGCCCTGCAGCAACTGTTCAACGGGCCGCGGTTCCGCGTCTACACGTCGGACGACGTGATCGGCGTGGAACTCGGCGGCGCGCTGAAGAACGTCATCGCCATCGCGGCGGGCGTGTGCGACGGGATCGGGTTCGGCGACAACGCCAAGGCGGCGCTGATCACCCGCGGCCTGGCGGAGATCGCGCGCCTGGGCGTCGCGATGGGGGCGCACCCGCAGACCTTCGCGGGCTTGAGCGGGCTGGGCGATCTGGTCGTGACCTGCGCCAGCCGGTTGAGCCGCAACCGCGGCGTGGGCGAGCGGTTGGGCCGCGGCGAATCCATGGAGGCCATCCTGCAGGGCATGCAGCAGGTGGCCGAGGGCGTCTGGACCTGTGGCGCGGCCCGGGACCTCGCCCGGACGAAGAACGTGGAAGTGCCTATCACGGAAGAGGTTTGCGCGGTCGTCCACGGAGGCAAGAGTCCCCGTCGGGCCGTCGAGGACCTCATGAGCCGCGATCCCCGGCCGGAGCGCGAGTAGAAAAACGCGCGATCGCGCTGCTTTTTCTCTTGCCTGCCGGAACGGTTAAGCCTATTTTGCGCAGACATTTCAGTCCGGAGTAATCCTTGTCAGAAGCCAGTCCAAAAAGGAGAAGTGCAATGAACCGGGTTAATCGTTTTAACATCTTGGCGGTGTGCCTGCTTGGCATGCTGTGTGGTTTCTGTGCGCCCGCGCGGGCGGCGGTGGTTGCGGATGACACCGGCGACAACTACGGGGCCGGCTGGACCGATGGCTCCAACGGCGGAACCGGGTTCGGGGCGTGGGCGCTCTCGACCAGCGGCAACGCCGCGTACGGCCTCGGGAATCCGGCGGACTCGGGCATCACCGGCATGGCGACCAATTCCTTCCGCATGAGCGGCACCAACGGCTACGTGGATGCGAACCGGGCCTTTGCCGCTCCGCTCAACATCGGCGACACCTTCAGCCTGCAGTGGGGCAACAACTGGGACACGGGCAGCACGAATAGCGCGAACAAGGGGATCAACCTCTACGCGGGCGGCTACAACGGCACGCAGTTGATCAACATCAACATGCCCAACAACGAAGACATCAGCATCAATGGCTCGCCCATGTTTGTAAACTACGGCACGGCGGCCATCACGGTCTACTTCCAGTACGTGGCCGCGGCGACGCTGCGGGTCTACGGCGTCGGCCGCGACGGGGTGGAGACGTACGACCAGAACTTCACGATCGGCGGCGCGCCGGACGCGTTCCGTCTCTACGCCGGCAACATGGACCCCGAAGTGGAGCGGTATCCGTACGCCAACAATTTCCACATTGAAGCCAGCGACGCGCCGATCATGACGCTCGTCGGCCGCACGGCCATGCCGGCGAATTTCACCAACGCGCTCACGGTCACGCGCAACGGCTCGACGGCGGTCGCGCTGGACGTCAGGGCGTGGAGCGGCGACGAAGCCGTGGCCGCGGTGGACACCAACGTGACGATCGAGATCGGCAGCAACTCGGCGCCCGTCGAGCTCGTCGGCGTGGACACGGGCACGGCGCTGATCCAGGCCACGGCGGCCGGATTCCCGACGGCCGCGCTCTCCGTGGCGGTCTTCGACGTGGCCTACGACGATTCCTCCTACTATCCCTCGGGCGGCTGGAGCAACGGCGCGAACCAGGGCAGCGGCTTCGCGGCCTGGATCCTCACCAACAACAACGGCGAGGGCGTGGGGTTCACCAACTACGCCGGCAGCTTCATCGGCAATTCCACCGCCGACGGCGGCGGCAACGTCAACGCCCAGCCCACGGGCGACGCGTTCGGTCTCTACGCCAACCAGGTTGGGACGGGCGGGGATCCCCTGTCGCAGGCCATCCGGCCTTTCTCGGCGGAACTGGCGGCGGGCCACACGCTCTCCGTGGACCTGGGCGTCAACTTCCGCGACGGCGCCAAGGGCGTCATGATCCAGAGCGGCGACACGTGGCTGTTCGAGGTCGCGGTCGTCGGCGACGATTACGTCTACCAGAACCACGGCGGCGGCGGCGCGCAGACCAGCCTGGGCTGGACCTACGAGGCGAACACCTCGATCCGCGTGGAGGTGGCGCGCAAGACGTCGTTCCTGTACGACGTCAGCATCATCCGCGGCGGGACGCAGGCCGCGACGAACAAGCTCACCGGCGTGAACCTCGGCGGCGCGCCGGACCGCGTCCGGTTCTACAACTTCAACACCGCGGGCGGCGGCGGCAACAACCTGTTCTTCAACCGGTTGGCGATCTGGAGCGGCGCGGAGACCCCGGTCCTGTCCCTCGCGGGGCAGGAGGGCATGGTGGTGAACCATACCAACAAGCTCACGGTCAGCCGCACGGGCTCGACCGACCTGGAAGTGGAGGTGACCCTGGTCAGCGACAACACGGGCGCGGTGACCGTGGAGACGCCGGTGACGCTCGGGACCGGCGAGACGACCGCGACGGCGGACGTGGTCGGCGCGGGCCGCGGCCAGGCGACCATCACCGCCTCCGCCACCGGCTTCACGGACGTGACGGCGGATATCGAAGTCTACGACCTGGCCTACGATTCCTCGTCCTACTACGGGCCGGGGACGTTTACCAATGACGCCAACGGCGGCGCCGGGCTCAATGCGTGGGTCATCAGCCACAACGACGGCCCGCACGACGGCTATACCAATTTCGCCGGCGCCTTCCTCGGCGACTCCACCGCCTCCGGCGGCGGCGACGTCAACTCGGTCTCCAATAACGCCTTCGGTCTCTATGCCAACCAGGCCGGCGAAGACACGGGGACCAACGAGCCGATGGTGGAGGCCACCCGCGGGTTCACGGCGCTCGCCATGGGCCAGAGCCTGACCGTGGACCTGGGTGTGAACTTCCGCAACGGGGCGAAGGGCATGATGCTCCAGAGCGACGGCACCTGGCTGTTCGAGGTGGTCGTCACCGCGGACCAGTACGCGTGGCAGAATCACGCGCTCGGTGGGACCTTGCAGGACCTGGGCTGGGTTTATGCGGCGGATTCGGCCATCAACGTCACGGTCACGCGCGTCGGGCAGGACAAGTATGACATCGCCCTGACCCGCACGGGTTCGGCGCCCGAATACATGCTGCTGGAGGGCGTGAGCTTCAACCACCAGGTGCCGGACCGGGCCCGGTTCTACGCCTGGAACACCGAGCAGGGCGGCGAGAACAACCTCTACGTCAACCGCCTGGGCATCAATGAGTTCGAAACGCTCGAGATGGAGGGCGTGATCAATATCGACGTCGGAGGGACGACGACGATCTTCATTCAGCGCAGCGATACGACCGGTCCGCTGACCGTGGACCTGGTCAGCGCCGCGCCCAGCGTGGTCACCGTGCCCGCGACGGTGACGTTCGCGGACGGCCAGGCCGTCACCAGCTTCGTGGCCAACGGCGTCTCGGAGAGCCTGACCACGATCCATGCCGACGCCGACGGCTACGTCGGCGCGCCGCTGCTGGTCAACGTGTTCGACTTCCCGGCCGAGTTTGACGACGCCGGCAACTACATCCCGGGGCTCATCGTGCCGACGACCTTCACGAACACGTCCAACGGCGGCGCGGGCTTCGGCGCGTGGCAGTTCTCCGCCCTGACGGCCGGCGCGGTCATCCAACTCGCGGATTCGAGAACGGCCACCGCCTGGATGAATTCGTTCAACGACCGGTCCTTCGGCTTCCTCGGCGGGTCGGATTCGAACTACGCCTCGGCCTACCGCGACTTGAACACGGCGCTGGCGGAGGGCGACAAGTTCGAGTGCCTGCTGGGCATGAACTGGAGCGGCGGCAACCGCGGCGCCGACCTGCAGGACGCGTCCGGCAACAAGCTGTTCAACTTCGACCTGTCCTACGAGAACATCAGCGCCGTCAGTTTCGGCCTGGATGCCCCCGTGGACCTGGGCTGGCCCTACAACGCCACCTCGGTCGTGCAGGTCGTGGCCGAGCAGCTGGCCGGCAACCAGTTGAGCGTCACGCTGACCCGCAATGACGGCCTGACCACCAACGTCGTGTCCACGGGCCTGGCCGCGCCCGTGGGCCGCGTCAACTTCTACAACGGCGGGCACGACGGCGGAAGCCCGAACTTCGCCCTCTTCGCCAACGATCTGCTCATCACCCGCGGCGGCGGGACGACGGACGGCATCCCGAACGCGTGGTGGGACAAGTACGGCGTCGCCGCCTCCAACCGCATCGCGGCGTTCGACATCGACGTGGACGGCTCTCCGAACGACGACGAGTTCGCCGGGGACACCGATCCGACCGACGCCACCCGTTCGTTCCGGAACGAGATTCTTAATCTCGCGGGCAAAACGGTCATGGCGGTCCAGGTCGGCCCGAACACCACCAACAGCCGCACCTATGACGTGTGGTGGAGCACGAACCTGATGGCCGCCCCGCAGGAGTGGACGCCCTACAACCTGAACGCGCCCGCGGCGATCGACGGCGGGGCGCTGGACCTGCTGATCACCAACGACACGCCGCGGAAGTTCTTCCGGTCGAGCGTCAACATCCCGTAAGCGATCGGGAGACGGAGCAAAGCGCCCCGGCCGGCCGGGGCGCTTTTTCTTTCCCGCCGCGCTTCGCCTGAAATAGAGTGCGGTGGCAAGGCCGCGGCGGGCCGCGACACCGCCTGGATGGATAGCCCGCGCTGACGAGGGGCCGCCCACTCCCGATTCGCGATTCGCTATCGGCCGGGCGCTCCCGTATACTGCCCGCATGAATTGGCTCCATTGCGCGGCCTTCGCCCTGGCCGGGTACCTGCTGGGCGCCGTGCCGTTCGCCTTTCTCTTTGCCCGCCTCAACGGCGTGGACATCCGGAAGGTCGGGAGCGGGAACGTCGGCGCGACCAACGTGTTCCGGGCCGTGGGCAAGGGGTGGGGGATTGCCACGTTCGCGGCGGACGCGCTCAAGGGCTTCGTGCCGGCGTGGCTGTTCCCGCTCCTGGCCCGGCGATGGGGCGTGGAGTGCGGCCCGGGGCTGGGACTGCTCGGCGGCTGCGCGGCGATCGCTGGGCATAGCTGGCCGGTGTTCCTCAAGTTCAAGGGCGGCAAGGGCGTGGCGACCAGCGCGGGGATGCTGCTGGGCGTGGCGCCCGCCGCGGTCGGGATCGGGCTCCTGGCCTGGATCGCGGTCTTCGCGGCCGCCCGGTTCGTTTCCGTGGCCTCGATTGCCGCGGCCGTCGCGGTGCCGGCGGCGGCCTGGTTCCTGTACGGCCGGGCCGGGTGGCTTCTTCCGGCCGTGCTGACCGCGCTGGGCCTGCTCGTGATCTGGCGGCATCGCTCGAACATCGCCCGCCTGCGGCGCGGCGAGGAACACCGCTGGGGCCGGCCCCGCGCGGCCGCGCCGTGACGACACCCCCTTTGCGCTTTTCCCGGCGGGACGATCCTTCTATGCTCGGGCCATGAGTCAGGACGCTCCCACCGGCCGCGTGGCCCGCCGCTTCTGGACGCTGTCCGCCGTCATCGCGATCCTCGGCGTGACGATCAGCCTCTCGGTATGGCGCCAGCGGGTCCTGTCCGAAGCCCGCGCGCTCGAGGCGGATTTCGGGCAGGAGGCCGAGACGCTGCGGCGGGCGACCGACCGCGAAATCCGCCTCTTCATGGAGGTGTTGAATTCCATCCGGGTCCTCCACTCGCTCGCCGCCCGCATCAGCGACGAGGATTTCGAGGAGTTCGTCCTCAAGGGCATGATCCACCAGCAGCGCGTGCTCGGCGCCTTCGGGTTTGTCCAGCGTCTCCGCCCCGAACAGCGGGCGGCGCTCGAGCAGCCGGATGCCGCCGGAAGGCCGGGCATCCGGGTGGTGGGGTCCGACGGCCGGGGCGGCTACGTGCCGGCGGCCGAGAGGGAGGAGTGTTTTGTGCTGACCTACCAGACCCAGCCGGACCGGCTCGGGCTCCCCACGGGCTATGACTTCGCGTCGTGGCCGCCCGCCGCCCGCGCGATCGAGGCGATGGAGACCCTCGACGGGCCCGTGCTGGGCGGCGTCGCCACGGGCGGGCCGGACGGGTCGCCGCCCGGATGGTACGTGTTCTCGCCCATCTACTACGTCGCCCTCGAGGATGTCGTGTTCCCGCCGCCGGGCTGGATGGTCGGCTTTGTCACGGCCCTCCTCAAGCCCGCCGAAATCCTGGACCGTGTCCTGCTCGGTGTACCCGCCCTCCGGTTTGAAGTCGAACTGGTCGAGCGCCGCGCGGCCGGGAGCGACGAGAAAGGGATGGCCTATGAGCATCCTGTTCCCGTCGCGGACCGCCAGTGGTTTTTCCGCTGCCGCCCGGGGCCGGCCTATCCCCGGCCCCGGGGCCTGCGCGAATCCGGGCTGTTCCTGGCGATCGGGCTGGGCCTGACGGGCTTGATCTCGTGGCAGTTGGCCATGGTCGGGCGGCGCACCCGCCAGATCGAGCGCCTGGTCCACGTCCGCACCGCCGCGCTGCGCGAGGCGCACGAACGGATCGCCCGCGAGATGGACGAGCGGATGCGGCTGGAGGACGAAATTCACTCCACGGCCGCCCGTGAGCAGCAGCGCGTCGGCCAGGACCTCCACGATTCCCTGGGCCAGAAACTGACCGGCGCCCTTTTCTTGAGCCGCGGACTGCTGCGGCAACTGGAGCAGGCGGGACGGGACGAGCAGGCGTCGGCGCGCCAGGTGCACGACGCGTTGAAGGACACCGTCGCCGAGGTGCGGCGCATGGCCCGCGGCCTGGCGCCGGTTTCCATCGGCGAGGATGGCCTGGCGGACGCCCTGCGCCGGCTCGCCGACGAATCCCGGCAGACGTTCGGGGTAGACTGCGTGTTCCAGCCGTCCGGCGGTCATCCCCCGACGGGGCCCGCGGCCGAGCAGCTGTACTACATCGCCCGCGAGGCGGTGCACAACGCGGCCCGGCACGGGCAGCCGCGGCGGATCCTGCTGGATCTCGGCGAGGAGGAGGGCCGGTGGAAGCTGGTCATCGAGGACGACGGGTGCGGTCTGCCTCCGGACGCGCCGAAGAAGGGCGGCCTGGGGCTCCGGATCATGCGCCACCGCGCCAAAACGGTCGGGGCGCAACTGGAGATCGCGGCTGCGCCGGGCGGCGGCACGCGCGTGGTATGCCGGCCTTCCGCCGGCTGACGCCCGAAATCCTTTCCCGCTCCGGTAAGGCCTTGCTCCTGTAGGGGCGTCGCTGGCCGGCGCCCGCCCTGTAGCACACGCTTTGCTTCACTACAGGGCCCGCGGGCGTCGCAAGCGACGCTACGGTCCTTTGCAAAAAATGATACCAAATCCGGGTGAAGGCGGGTCGATTTCGGGCTCGCAGGAGCTCGCCCCTCCATGATTCCTGCCACTGGAGGGCGGAGCTCTGCGACGCCGTTCGTACCGCCTCTTACCCGTACCTGGTATGAGAGATGGCGTTTCGTCACACTAACGTTCACGGGTGTGAACTGATTTGTGACGACGGAGAGGCCTTCTCCAGCAGCTCCCGGGCGTGCTTAAGCGTGACGCTCGTCAGGTCGCGCCCGCCCAGCATCCGCGCGATCTCCTCCACCCGCTCGCGCGGGTCGAGCGGGCGCACGTCCGTCGTCGTCCGGCCGTCCCGTACGGATTTGCTGACGGCGAGGTGCGTGGCCCCGCAGACCGCCACCTGCGGCAGGTGGGTGATGCAGAGCACCTGGTGCTTTCGCGCGACCTCGGCCAGCTTGCGGCCGACGGCGCTGCCCATCTCGCCCCCGACGTTGGCGTCGATCTCGTCGAAGACCATCACGGGGATCCGGTCGTGGGCGGCGAGCACGGCCTTGGTGGCCAGCATCACGCGAGAGATCTCGCCGCTCGAGGCAATGGCCCGCAGGGGCCGCATGGGCTCGCCGGCGTTCGGCGCGAAGCCGAAATCCACGTCGTCGAGCCCGGACAGCCGGGGCTCGCCCTCGCGCACCTCCACGGAAAAAGCGCCGTGGGAAAAGCCCAGGGCGCGCAGTTCGCGGGTGACGGCGTCGGCCAGGCGGCCGGCGTGCTCCTTCCGCCGCGCCCGCAGGGCGGCGCCCGCGCGGTCTCGCTTGGCCCGGGCCTGCTCGATCTCCTTGCCCAGCGCGGCCAACTGTTCGCCGCGCGTTTTGAGATCGTGCAGCCGCTTCCGATCCCGCTCGAGGATCGCGAGGACCTCCGGCACGGTGGGGGCGTATTTTCGCTTGAGCCGCTGGTAGGTCGCCAGGCGTTCGTCGAGCCAGGCCAGCCGCGCGGGATCGGCCTCGATCCCTTCGAGGAAATGCCGCACGTCGGCCGAAAGTTCCTGGAGGCGGCCGGCGATCGCGCCGGCCTCCTCTCTCCAATCGGCCGCGCGGGGCGTGACGCGGGAGAGTTCCTCCAGGGCCTTCTGGGCGGCCGCCAGGGCGTCGAAGGCGGCGCCCTCCCCCTCGCTCATGGCGTTCAGCGCGGCGCCGCCCAGCTCGAGGACTCGTTGCGCGTTGCCCTGGAGGCGGTGTTCCTCCACGACCTTCTCTTCCTCGCCCTCGGCCGGCGCGGCCTGCTCGACCTCGGTGATGCGGTAGGTCAGCAGGTCGATCTGCTCGGCCGTGGCGCCGTCCCGCTCCAGCTCGCGGACGCGGTCTTCCAGGGCCTGGAGCTGCGCGTGGGCCTCCTCGTAGGCGGCACGCAGATCCCAGGAATGGCCGAAGGCGTCCAGCAGGTCGGTCTGGAACTCGGGATGGAGCAGGGACTGGTGGTCGTGGGGGCCGTGCATGTCCACGAGCAGCTCGCCGACCCGCTTCAGGACCTGGAGCGTGACGGGGCTGTCGTTGAGCGTCGCCTGCGAGGCGCCGGACGCGCGGACGATGCGCCGCACGATCAACTGCCCGTCCTCGCAGGGGTCGAGCCCGGAGGCCTCGAGCACCTGGTCCACCGCGGAGGCGTCGGCCAGCCGGAAGCAGGCCTCCGCGCCGCAGGCGTCCTCCCCGGCGCGGATCAGGTCGTGGTCGGCGCGGTCGCCGAGCAGGAGGTTGAGGGCGCCGACGAGGATGGACTTGCCCGCGCCGGTTTCGCCCGTGATGACGTTCAGGCCGGGCTGGAATTCCACCCGGACGTTCTCCACCAGGGCCAGGTTCTTGACGCGCAGTGTCGTCAGCATGGTCCCTCCTCGCGGCCGGCTACCCGCCCAGCTTGCCGTGGATGAGCAGGGTGGTGAACACCCCGAGCAGCATCCCGAACAGCACCTCCAGGCGCGTATGGCCCAGGAACTCGACCAGTTTTTGTTGCGAAATATGGTGCTCGTGGAACAGCTCGTCCACGATCTGGTTCAGCAGGCGGGCCTGCTGCCCGGCGGCCCGGCGCACGCTCTGCGCGTCGATCATGACGATGACCGCGAAGGTCAGTGCGAGGGCGAAGAGCGTGCTGCCGAACCCGGCGCGCAGGCCGACGGAAAGGGCCACGGCGGTTACGGTGGCCGAGTGCGAGCTGGGCATTCCGCCCAACCGCAGCATGAAGGCCGGGTCGAAGCGGCCGGTCCGCCGGATGTAGAGGAACAGCTTGATGAACTGCGCCAGCATCCAGGCCGCAAAGCCGGACCAGACGGTGATGTTGAGGTGCCACGGGCCTTCGGCAATCATGGTGTACGTGTACTCGTTTGGCCCGGCCATGTCCAAGGCAAACTCGGGATCAGGGCGCGGGCTTCCGGCGGGCCGTGCCCTGGGTGTAAAAGGGGAGCGCGGTGACGACCGAGTCCAGGGCGGCGCCGCGGCTTTCGAGCTGCAGGACGGCGCCTTCCTCGGCCAGCGGGGTCTCGACGTAGGCCAGGGCCACGGCGACGCCGAGGCTCGGCGCCAGCGAGCCGCTGGTCACCTCGCCGACCGCGCGGCCGTCTTTCATCACCCGGTCGCCGGCCCGCGCCGCGCGCCGGGTCTCCAGCCGCAGGCCGGCCAGGACCCGGGCGGGGCCTTGCTCGATCTCGCGGGCGACCGCGGGGCCCCCGATGAAATCCTTGGTCAGGTCGATGTACTTGCCCCGGGAGGCTCCGACCGGCGTGCGGGTTTCGGTCAGCTCGTGGCCGTAGAGCGGGTAGCCCATTTCCAGCCGGAGTGTATCGCGCGCCCCGAGGCCGGCCGGACGGACGCCGGCGGCGAGCAGCCGGTCCCAGAACTCGACCGCGCGGCCCGCCGGGAAGTACAGTTCGTAGCCCCACTCGCCCGTGTACCCGGTGCGGCTGACGAGGCACGGGACGCCCGCGAGCGCGCTTTCCGCAAACCCGAAATACGACAGGTCGGGCAGGATGCCCTGGAAGGCCTTATCCACGGCCTGCCGGGACAGCGGGCCTTGGACGTCGAGCTTGGCGGTGGCTTCGGATAAATCGTTAAATGCCGTCGTGGCAGAAAGATGCGACCGCACCCAATCGCGGTCCCGCTCCAGCGTGCCCGCGTTGACCACCAGCATGAAACGGTCGGGACCAAGCCGGTAGCAGGTGAGGTCGTCGAGCACGCCGCCGTCGTCCCGCAGGAGGAAGCCGTAGCGGCAGCGGCCGGCTGGAATCGTCGCCACGGACTGGGTCAGCAGGCGCTCCAGGTCGGCCTGCGCCGTCGGGCCGCTCAATTCGAACTCGCCCATGTGGCAGGTGTCGAACACGGTGGCCCGCTGGCGCGTCTCTTCGTGCTCCTGGAGAATGCCTGCATACTGGATGGGCATGTCCCAGCCGCCGAAGGGGGCGAGGCGCGCGCCGAGTTGCCGGTGGGCTTCGTGGAGCGGTGTGCGTTTCATAACTCCATGTATACGCCGGTTCCCGGCCGGTGGCCAGCCCGCGGCGGCCGGGCCGCTCCGTTTGTTTTGAAGCCGGCCCGGTTTTCGGGTATATTGAATGTGGAACAGAAACATGAACAGCGACATTACTCCACTCCTGAACGGCTGGAACTACGATCCCGGCAGCGTGTCGGCCCGATGGATCATCGGCCGGGACGGGCGCCTCCGTATCCAGCTGCGGCTCGATCTGGGCCTCCTGCAGATGGAGCCGGAAGGGCGGCCCGACGGGAAGCGTCCGCGCGGCCATGCGTCGCTGCTCGACTACCACCGCGCCCTGCCGCCCGAAGCGGCGACCCTGGACCCCGTCGCCTGCAGCGAGCTTCAGCAGGAGGCCATGCAGTATTACTACCGCTACCTGGCGTTCCATGCGCTGCGGTACTTCGACGGCGTGATCCGCGACACGGAGCACAACCTGGCGATCCTCGATCTCGTCGAGCAGCGCATCGCGGACGAGGACGCCGCGTGGGCGTTCCTCCAGTTTTATCCCTACATCCGGATGATGAACGCGCGCGCCCGGGCGGAGAAGTGCATGGGCGAGCAGCGCGAAACCGAGGCGGTGTCCATTCTCCAGGCCGCGGTGCAGGATATCCGCGCCTTCTGGAGCCGGAACGGCGAGGGGGAAGCCCCGCCCGGCAGCCCCGAGATCGAGGCCCTCACCGACCTGCTGGGCCGGATCCGCCGGCAGGGCCCCCGGAGCCGCGGCGAGGAATTGCGCGAGGAACTCGCCCGCGCCATCGCCGAGGAGAAATACGAGGACGCCGCCCGGCTGCGGGACCAGCTGCGCAGCATTGGTGAACCCTGACGCGGTCCGGAGCGCTTCATCCTTTCGGAGGCCCTCCCGGGAAAAAAAGTGCTTGAAGGGGGGCCGCGGAACCCGTTGATTCGTACCAAGTGATGAGACCATGACCATCATTGATCCCCATATCCACATGTATTCGCGGACGACGGACGACTACGCGGCGATGTACCGGCAGGGTATCCGAGCCGCCGTCGAGCCGTCGTTCTGGCTCGGGACCTCCCGCCGCTACGCCGGCACGTTCTTCGACTACTTCCAGCTCATCCTGGATTTCGAGACCGCGCGCGCCCGGCGCTTCGGCATCGACCACTACGCCTGCGTTTCGGTCAATCCCAAGGAGGCGGACAACCTGCCCCTCGCGCGCGAGGTGCTCGACGGCATGGGTCCGTACCTGGACCATGAGCGGTGTGTGGCGATCGGCGAGATCGGGTTCAACCGCATCACGCCCGGCGAGGAGAAGGTCTTCCAGCTCCAGCTGGAGATGGCCCGGGCGCGCGGGCTGCTGGTCCTGATCCACACCCCCCACGACACCCCCGAGGTCAGCAAGCGGAAGGGCGTCGAACGGACCCTCGATATCCTGCGCGAGTTCGACTACGACGACGCCCGGATCATCCTGGATCACAACACCGAGGACACCATGGACCTCGCCCGCAAGCGGCCCGTCTGGGCGGGGCTGACCGTGTACCCGTATTCCAAGCTCAACCCCGAGCGCGTGTGCGGCATCCTGCGGAAATGGGGCCTGGAGCGGACGCTGGTCAACAGCTCGGCCGACTGGGGCGTCTCCGACCCGGTCAGCCTGCCGAAGGTCGCCGGCTTCATGGGGCAGCAGGGCTTTTCCGCGGAGCAGGTCCGGCAGCTTCTCTTCGAGAACCCGATGCGATTCTACGGCCAGCATCCGCGGTTCAAGCCGCAACTGGACCTGCCGTTCGTGGACCCGGCCACCTACCAGCGATGACACCGGAAAAAACAGCGATCCGTGTCCGCGCGCCCCGCCGGGGCGCGGCGCCGCCCACGCCGAAGCCTTCGAGCAAAAACGTCATACGGATCGTTTTACTGGCCGGCGGCCTGCTCCTGCTGATCGTGCTGATCGTCGACCTGCGGCGGATGCCGGTCCGCAAGCCGTTCGGCTACGTGGATCCCTCCGCCGAGATGCAGGCCGTCCTGCTGGGCCTGGACGGGCCCCGCTACGAGGACCCGGAGGGCTTGTTTTCCATCGTCCGGCCCGCCGGCTGGACCGTGTTCAAGCCCCCGGAGAGCCGCCCGTACGACGTGGTGTTCCGCGGCCCGTCCGGCGCCACCATCAGCATCATCGCCACGCGCGTGGAGTACAACGAACTGCCCGATCTCGTGCGCGAGATCGAGCGGAAGGAGAAGGACGCCGGCATCCGCACGCAGTCCGAGGCGATCTTCCTTCTCGGGGGCCCCGCGATCCGCCGCACGGCCGGGCTCGTGGCCAGCCGGGTTTTCTCCGTGGACTTCGTCCGCGATCGGGTCGCCCACCACATCATGTGCGGCGCGCCCCCCGAACTGTTCGATCGATACCGGCCCGTGCTGATGGACGTGGTGGACACGTACCGGATCGGGCCGGCCGCCGCGCCGCCCCCCGCGCCGAATGAATAACCCGCCCCAGGCCGGCCGCGCGCTCGCCTGGCTCCAGTTGCTGCGGGCCCCGAACCTCCTCACCGTGCCGGGCGACCCGCTGGCCGGCTTTCTCCTGGCGGCGGGCTCGAAGGCCGCGCCGGGCGGCCGACTCGTGGCGGCGGTGGCGGCGTCCCTGTGCTTCTATGCCGGGGGCCTCCTGCTCAACGACGCGCTGGACCTGGAGACCGATCGCCGGGAACGGCCGGGCCGCCCGCTGCCGTCCGGCCGGGCGAGCCCGCGCGGCGCCCTGGCGGCAGCCGTGATCCTGCTGCTCGCCGGCCTGGGGTGCAGCGCGGCGCTCGGGCCGCGCGCGCGGGAGATCGGGCTGGCGCTCGCGGCCGCGATCGTCCTCTACGACGCCGGGGGGAAAAGGGCGCCCTTCTTCGGATCCGCGCTGATGGGCGTGTGCCGCGCGTTGAGCCTCCTGCTGGGCGCGGCGGCGTTCCCCGGCCTGGCGGGCTGGCCGCCGCTCGTGGTCATCGGGGCCGCGGCGCTCGGGCTGTACATCCTGTCGGTCACGAACCTCGCGCGCCGGGAGACGGAGCCCGGCCCGGTGGGCCGCGCCAAGTCCTGGCCGGTCGGCGCCCTGACGCTGGGCCTCATGGTGTTTGGCGCCGCGGCGCTTCGCCTCGGGACCGGCGGGGCCGGGCTGTTCGTGGTGCCCTGGTTCATGGCCGGCTCGGCGGCCTTCGTCGTGGCCGTGCGACTGGCCGGTCCGCCCGGCCGGGCGCGCCGGATCCCCGGGGCCGTCGGCGTCCTGCTGCGGGCCCTCCTGCCGCTCCAGGCCGCGCTGGCCTGGGGCGCCGGCGCGGGCGCGGCCGGCGGATGGGCGGGCGCGGTCTTGCTTGCGCTCTGGCCGGTCTCGCGCATACTGGGGCGGCGGTTCTACATGAGTTGAGGAGGCCCGTGCGCGCGCAGAAAAAACTGCTGGTCGTCGACGTCGCGGCCCTGGGCTGGGACCTGGTCTCCCGGGCCGGTCCGGCGGCCGCCGGCTTCGGCTTCCGCCGGCTCCAGCCGGTCTTCCCCGCGCTGACCTGCACGGCGCAGGCCTCCTTCCGCACCGCCACCCGCCCGTGCGACCACGGGATGATCGGCAACGGGCTGTTCTTCCGCGAGCTGCGCCGCGTGATGTTCTGGGAACAATCCGCCGGCCTGGTGGCCGGGGCCCGCCTCTGGCGGCGCTTCCGCCGCGCGGGGCGCCGCGTGGGCATGATGTTCTGGCAGCAGAGCCTGGGCGAGGACCTGGACCTCGTCCTCTCGCCGCGCCCGGTCCACAAGCACCACGGCGGCATGATCCAGGACTGCTACAGCCAGCCCGCGGATCTCTACGACCGGTTGATCCGCGCGATCGGCGCGCCCTTCAACCTCATACACTACTGGGGCCCGCTCGCCTCCGCGAAGTCCAGCGAGTGGATCGTCGAGGCCCTGGCCCACGTGATGAACTCGCCGGACCTCGCGCCCGATCTCCTGCTGGGGTACCTGCCGCACCTGGACTACGATCTCCAGCGCCACGGACCGGACAGCCCGGCCGCCGCCCGCGCGCTGGAGCAAACCCTGCGCCATCTCGCCCGGCTCCGGGACGAGTGCGAACGCGCGGGCTACGAGTTCGTGTTCTTCGGCGACTACGCCATCGAGCCCGTGACCGGGCCGCCGGTGTTCCCGAACCGGGCGCTGCGCGAGGCCGGCCTGCTGGCCGTGCGGCCCGTGCGCGGCCGGCTGTACCCGGACTTCTTCTCCAGCGGGGCCTTCGCCCTCGCGGATCACCAGGTCGCGCACGTGTTCACCGACGGCGGGTCCGGCGAGGCCCGCCTGGAGAAAGTCCTGCGGGACATGGAGGGCGTGGCGGAAGTCATGGACCGCGGGCGGCAGGCGGAACTGGGCCTGGGGCCCGCCCGCACCGGGGAATACGTTCTGCTGGCGGACAAGGGCCGCTGGTTCGCCTATCCATGGTGGGATTCGCCGCGCCAGGCGCCCGACTATGCCGGGCACGTGGACATCCATAACAAGCCCGGGTACGACCCCTGCGAACTGTTCTTCGGCTGGCCGCCCGGCCGGGTCAGCTCCAATCCGGCGCGCATCCGGGGGACCCACGGGCGTCCGGGCGTGGCCGCGGCCTGGGCCGCTTCGTTTCCCATCGATCCCGGGCCGGCGGACCTGCTGGACCTGGCGCGCGCCGTGGCCTGGCGCCTGGACCAGGCGCTCAACCCATGAACACGCGCGCGCCGAAGGACATCGCGTTCCGCCAGGCCTTCACGGTGCCCGTGGAGTTCCCCGTCGTGTTCACGCGGGGCCTGTTCGCCCCCGGCCACGAGAGCCTGCTCCGGGTCCTGACGCGGAACCGCGAGCGCCGGGTGCATCGCGTGGCCGTATTCCTGGATGCCGGCGTGGCGCTCGCGCGGCCGGCGCTCGCGGGCCGGATTCGCCGCTGGTTCGCCGCGCGCGCGGCCGCCCTCGACCTGGTCGCCGCGCCCGTCATCGTGCCCGGCGGCGAGCGGGCGAAGCGGGATGGCGCCCTCGTGGGCCGGCTGCTGGAGCGGTTCCAGTCCTGGCGCCTGTGCCGGCATTCCTTCGTCGTGGCAGTTGGGGGCGGCGCGATGCTCGATGCCGTCGGCCTGGCCGCGGCCCTCTTCCACCGGGGACTGCGCCTGGTCCGCGTGCCGACCACCGTGCTGGCCCAGAACGACGTCGGGGTCGGCGTGAAGAACGCCGTGAACTGGCGCGGCGTCAAGAACCTCGTGGGCACCTTCAGCCCCCCGTTCGCCGTCATCAACGATGCCGCGTTCCTGGACAGCCTGCCCGGGCGCGACTGGATAGGCGGTATCGCGGAGGCGTTCAAGGTCGCCCTCATCCGGGACGCGCGCTTTTTCCGGTGGCTCTGCGCCCACGCCGCGCGGCTGCGCGCCCGGGACCGGGGCGCCATGGAGGAGCTGATCCGGCGGTGCGCGAAGCTGCACCTGGACCATATCCGGACCGGCGGCGATCCGTTCGAAATGGGCCGCGCGCGGCCGCTGGACTTCGGCCACTGGGTCGCGCACAGGCTGGAGGCGATGACCGGGTTCCGGATCGGGCATGGCCAGGCGGTGGCCATCGGCCTGATGCTCGATTCCTGCTACGCCCGGCGGAGGAGCTGGTTGACCGAGGCGGAACTGCGGGCCATCCGCCGGGGCCTGCTCCGCAGCGGCCTGGTCCTGTGGCATCCGCGCCTCGCGGATCGCGACGCGCGGGGCGCCTTGAAGCTGATGCGGGGCCTCGACGAGTTCCGCGAGCATCTCGGAGGGGAGTTGTGGGTCACCTATCCGAAAGGGATCGGCCGCCGCCACGAAGTCGGCGTCGTCGATCCCGCGCAGGTCGAAGCGTGCGTCCGGCAACTGGCCCGCTGGCACCGCGGCCCCGCCCCCCGCCCGCGGCGGGCATAACCCGCGTTGAGCCAATCGGTTGATCGCAACAAAATGCATCACGGCCGTGAAGCATTTTGTTGCGCTTCAGATCCTGGTTCTCTGTCCCCGCGGGCCGTGCGCGCCGCCGTTACAGCCGTTCGCCGACGGCTCGCAGAAGGCGGCGGTGCAGTTCGACGACCTGCGGGCCGCGGTACGAGGGGGGCCAGAGGGCCTCGGGCAGCAGCGGGTCCTCGCGCATGACGGACGCGTAGGCGCTCATCGATTCGCGGCCCAGCGCGAAGACCTCCTCGGGCGCGTGCGGCCGGGCGATCAGCCGGTTAAAGTTCTCCTCGTACACCGAGAGATACCACGCCTGCAGTTTCTCGATCCGCTCGAACGGCCAGGCGCGCGCCGCGATCTCCCGGTCGCTTCGGCCCAGTACGTTGCGGGCCTCGAACAGGAAGGCATACTGGTCGAGCGCGGCGGCCTGCACGAGATCATGGAACTCGGCGCGGAGGTCGTCCGGCGAGATCCAGAGGCTCTGCTGCAGCATGCCCATGCGCTGGTTCGAGAGGAACCACCGCAGGTGGTCGCGGTACGAGCGGCTTTTTTCCGGGATATCGTAGGACAACAGGCACCAGATGCCTTTCCATTTCCGCTGCCACAGCGTCTCCGGCCGGGCGATGAGCGCGCGGGCCTCCTCGCCCTTCGTCGTGACCTGCAGCACGGGGGCCTGCCCGCCGGTCCGGCGGTAGGCGATCAGGCCCTGCTTTCGCAGGCGGGACATGGCCATGCGGTAGGCGGTGGGAATCTTGAAGCCCCGGCCCCATAGCAGGGCCCGGCCTCGGGTCATCAGGACCACGCCGGTCTCCGCGAGGAAATCGAGCAGGGCCGCGCCGGCCTGGCGCCGGAGGACCTTGAGGCTCAAGTCGGGATGATGAAACGATTTCCAGGTCATGGTGTCTCCAGTGGCTGCTTTTTATCTGTAACAAATCGCTTCACAGCCGTGAAGCGATTTGTTTGGGTTCGTTTCGCCTTGTGGGCCGCCCGCGCGCGCGGTACATCGGCAGCGGAATGAAACTGCAGGACCAGCCCCCGCTGCACCTGACGTACGGGTTGAGCATCCATCCGGACGAGACCCTGGCCGACCTGGAGGCTTCCATCCGGCGGCACGCCTGCGCGGTCCGGGACCGGGTCGGGCCGGGACGCCCGTTCGGGCTGGGCCTGCGGATCAGCGACGCCGTGTCGCGGGAACTGGGAACCGGAAGCGCCCTCGCGCGGCTGAAGGACCTTCTCGCGGCCAACGACCTCTACGTTTTCACGCTCAACGGCTTTCCCTTTGGCCGCTTCCGCGGCGGCCCGGTCAAGGAGCGGGTCTACGCGCCCGACTGGCGGACGGAAGAGCGCGTCGCGTACACGCTCCGCCTCGCGGATCAACTGGCCGAACTGCTCCCCGCCGGGGTCGCGGGAAGCATCAGCACCGTGCCGGGCTCCTTCAAGGCCTGGATCGGCGGCCCGGCGGACGTCGATCTCATCGCGGCGAACCTGGGCCGGGTTGCGAGGCACGTGGCGGCTCTCCGGGATCGAACAGGCCGGGAAATCCACATCGGGCTGGAACCGGAGCCCGGCTGCCTCTGGGAAACGCCGGCCGAGTTGGTCCGCTTCCTGCGCGGGCGGCCGTGGCCGGGCGGCGCGGGGGAAGAGATTCGCCGGCGCCACATCGGCGTCTGCCTGGACACCTGCCACATGGCGCTCTGCTTCGAAGAGCCGGAGGCCGTCTTGCGGAAGTACCGGGAGGCCGGTATCCGGGTCTCCAAGATCCAGTTGAGCGCGGCCCTGGAAGCGTCCGGCGCGGGCGTGAAAGAGCTGGCGCGCTTCGCGGAACCGGTCTATCTCCACCAGGCGGCGGCCCGCTGGGATGACAGCCGCGTCCGCACGTGGCCCGACCTGCCCGAGGCGCTGGCCGAATTACCGGGCCTGCCGGAACCGCCGCTCGTTCGCGTTCATTTTCACGTGCCGCTGCACTTCGGGGGCGCGGCCGGGCTGCGGTCCACGGCGGAAACGATGACGCCGGGTTTCTTCCGCGCGGTCCGGGCCGGCGCCACGGAGCACCTCGAGATCGAAACCTACAGCTTCGATGCCCTGCCGGGCGGCCCGAAGGACGCCGTCGAAAGCGTCGCCGCAGAGTTCCGCTGGGTGATGCCACGCCTGGCCGCGGGCACTTGAAGCTTGTCCGGTGCGCCGGTCTTGTTCACACTCCACCTTGTGAAAACCGTGTGCGCGGCCAGCGTGCTGGCAGGCCGGGAGGCGTTCGGGAGCCTGGGCGATGTGGTGGTGCGTCCTGACGACCGGATCGGGCCGGCCGACGTGCGCGACGCCGACGCGCTGATCGTGCGCTCCAAGACCCGCGTGAACCGGGCCCTCCTGGAGGGCTCGTCCGTCGCCTTCGTCGGGACGGCCACCGCGGGCTTCGATCACCTCGACACGGCCTGGCTCGATGCCGCCGGCCTCGCGTGGTGCGCGGCGCCGGGCTGCAACGCGAACAGCGTGTCGGAGTACATCGTCGCCGCGCTGCTGACCCTGGCGCGCCGCGGCGGCTTCGAACTGGCGGGCCGGACGCTGGGCGTGATCGGCGTCGGGCAGGTGGGCGGCCGCGTGGCCGCCAAGGCCGGGGCCCTCGGCCTGCGCGTCCTGCGGAACGATCCGCCCCTTCAACTCGCCACGCAGGAGGCGATCTATCTGCCGCTTTCCGAGGTGCTGCGCGAGGCGGACCTGGTGACGCTGCATGTCCCGCTGACGGACGCGGGGCCGTTCCCCACCCGTCATATGGCCCACTGCGATTTCTTCGCCCGGCTCCGGCCGGGGGCCTGTTTCCTGAATGCCTCGCGCGGCGAGGTGGCGGAGACGGATGCGTTGCTGCTGGCCCTGGGCCGCGGCGCGGTTCGCGCCGCGGCGCTCGATGTCTGGGAAAACGAGCCGGACATCCCGGCCGCGCTCCTCGAGAAGGCCGCCCTGGGCACGCCGCACATCGCGGGCTATTCCTACGACGGCCGGTTGAACGGAACCGTGGCCGTGTACCGGGAAGCCTGCCGTTTTTTCGAGACGACGGCCGCCTGGAATACGGCCGGAACGGCCGGGCCGCCGGGCGCGGTCCTGGAGGCGGATGCCCGCGGACGCTCCGACGAGGAGATCCTGCGCGATCTCGTCCGCCGCGCGTATGACATCGAAGCCGACGATGCCGCGCTGCGCCGGGGCGCGCCGGGCGAGTCGCTGGCGGACCGGTTCCGGCGTCTCCGCCATGCCTACGCGGACCGCCGGGAATTTCCCCTGTTTACAGTGCGCCTGGCGCACGGCTCGCCGGGACTGGCGCAGAAGATCGCGACGTTGGGTTTTCGTTTTTCTCCATGTCCGCCCTCCGAACCATAGCCCGGGGCCTCGCCGCCGCGCTGGCGCTGGCCTGCGCCGGGTGCGGGCCGGGAAAGGAATCGCCGCCGGCCCCGGCCGGCGGCGCGGCCGTCCTCGACCCGCTCGTGCCGAACCCGTCCTGGGGTCCCGACCTGTTCCCCGGCGCGGAGCGGTTTTCCGCCGCGGACGATCCGGCCCGGGTGCTGCCGCTCGTGGGGCCCGACCGCGTGCTGGTCATCCCGGAGGCGCGCGGCCTACCCATGCACTGGTGGGCGCCGCTGGAAGAGCATCTCGCCGCGGGCGGCGCGGTTCTGTTCTGCGGGCGCGCGCCGTTCGAGGACCGCCTCCGCGTGGAGGACGGCCGCGTTCTCACCGGGGCCGCCGCGCTGGACGGCTGGATGGCGAAGGCCCGCTCCGCGGGCGCTTTTTCCAGTGTCCGGACCTGGCGCCATGAAAACGAATCCGACGAACTGCGCGGCGGCTTGAGACTGGCGGAGTCCGGCGAGGCGCCCTGGCCCGCCATCGAAGTCGAAGTGGAGGGTTTTCGCGAGTGGGACGCGGTCACCTACCGCGGCATCCGGCCCGGCGTTGTGGCCACGGGGGAAAACAGCCTGGCCTTCTACGCCCGCGGCGACACGCCCACCTCGCGCCTGTTCGTCGAGTGCCGGGAACGGGACGGTTCACGGTGGGGCGTGGCGATCGAGGTGAGCGAATCGTGGAGTCCGTTTTTGCGGCGCCAGGATCAGTTCCGATACCTCGGCGGGGGGCGGGGGCGCGGGGTGGCCGGCGACGGGTTCCGCCTGGAGCAGTTGTCGTCGATTCGCATCGGGCTCGACATGGCCCGCGCCCCGCAGTCGCCGGGCGCCCACGCGTTCGGTTTAAGCGAGGTGCGGCTGGTGGCGGACGACCGTCCCGCGCGGGAGAGCTTCGGCTGGCCCGACCTGCCCATGGTTTCGCCGCCGGACCGGCGCTACGAAACGGTCTTCTCCGCGCTCCGGGACCTGGAGCAGGGCGGCGTGCTGCGGCTGGCGGCGGCGCCGGGCGGCAGCCCGGCGGGATGGCCGCGCGGAGTCCGGGAGACGGCCGCCGGACGTTGGATTCCGATGCGCGCCGCCGAGGACGAGCGCGGGCGGGTTCTCGGCTGGCCGGTCTCCCTGTTCCTGGCGGGCCGCGCGGGGGAGTCCTGGCGCCGCTGGGGCTGGATGGCCTTCGATCCCGCGGGCCCGGTTCGGCCGGCGGCCGCGCGAGCGGCGGCGGACGCGATTCGCCGCCTGTCGGGAGGGCTGTATTTCCGGTATGCGGGCTGCCCGCAATGGGTGTACCGGGCAAGCGAGGAGATTCTCGTGCGGGCCTGCTGGGACGGGCCGCGCGGCGTGTCCGGCGTGGGCGTGTCCGCCGAGCTTCGACGGGAAAGCGACGGCCAGGTCCTGCGCCGCGCCATGCTTCCCGCCGTGGCGCCCGGCCGCCCGTTCGAAATCAGCCTGGGCCTCGCGGCCGTGGCGGGCGGGCTCCCGGAGGATCACCGCGTCGTGATCGTGCTGGAGGATCTGCGCCGGCCCGGGCTTTTCCACGACCGCGTGGAGCAGGGGCTCAAGGTGCTCCCTGACCCGCTGCCCGTCACGCCGCCCCTGACGACGGAGGGCGGACGTTTCGAATGGCGCAGCGCCCCGTTTGCCATGGCGGGTTTTCGCTATGAGCCCGGCGCCGTTGCCGGAGAATCCTGGTTGAACCCGGCCTTCTTCGACGCGGACCTGGTTCGCCGCGACCTCCACCGCCTGAATGAAGCCGGGTTCAACACGGTGTTCCTGCGATACGCGGACGAGAACGAGGCGGCGCCGTTGCGCTATGTCCTGGAAGAGGCGCGCCGCCGTGAAATCATGATCGTGCTCGGCCTCGCCGGGCTGGACCCCGTGGCGCCGGATGAGGCCCGGATCGAGCGCCTGCTGCGGGCCGCCGACCTGGCCGGCCAGCCCGCCGTTGTCGCCCTGGCTCTCGAGGCGGGCGAGGCGCTGGCGGGAGACGATCTGCGGCGCCGGCTGGATCCGGCCTGGCGGGCCTGGCAAGCCGAAGCCCCCGGCCGCGATACGGAGTCCCCGGCCTTGTACGGAAAATTTTTGCAGGACTTCATGAGCCGCCGCATCGGCTGGGTCCGCCGGCATCTCCAGGACCTGGGCTTTTCCCGTATGCTTACCGTGCTGGTGCTCGCCGAGGACGTACGGACGCTCTTCCCCTCCATGCTCCCCGGCGCCGCGCACGTGGATTTCCTGTCCCTTTCGCTCGCGGGCCCCTTTCCGCGGGAGCCCGACTGGGACGCGATCGCGGCCGCGGCGGAATCGGCCCGGCTCCGCAGCGGCGGCAAACCGTTGGTCTGGCAGGGCGGCGGACTGGATGTCGGGCCCCATCCGCGCGCGCCGGACTTCTCGAACCAGGAGCGCTGGTTTCAGCGTTTCGCGGAACTGGTCATGCGGACCGAGGCGGCCGGCATGCTGGCCTGGTCCTTCCCCGGCGGGTGGTGCCCCGCGCGCGAAAGGGACATCGGTCTCGCCGGCGCGGACGGAGTCTGGCGGCCGGCCGGCCAGGCCTGGCAGGCGGCCCTTCCGCTATTCCGCCGGGCGCAGGCTATGCCGCTCCGCCGGGAACGCGACCCGCAGGGCGACCTGTCCGACCTGAACGCCGAATGGGGCCGGCTCGAGGTGGACGGACGCGCGCGGCCCCGGCGGCCCGGTGAACCGGTACGTTTGCGCAGCGGGCAGATTCTCAAGGCCGAACTGATAAACTCCGGATTCCTGTCCTGGGAGGGCGAGCGATCCGCGGGGCCGCGCGTCTTCGTCGCCGTGGCCGGCGGTCCTTCCCCGGCCTCGCTACCGGTGCGTCCCCTGCGGCTGGCCGACCGGGAGTGGATCACTTGGCGGGCGCCGGCCTCCGGGACCTGGACCCTGCAGCCCCAGGCCGCCGGCCACGATCGGTTCGGCGAGCCGCTCCGCCTTGAAGTCGGCGTGGCCTCCGAGTAGCGGGCCCGTCAGGGCAGCAGCCCGGCTTCCCACCGCTCCGCCGCGGGCGCGGCGCGGCCTTCCAGCAGCGCGACGAACGTGAGCAGCGCCCGGCGCGCGTCGCCCAGCGGCCAGTAGAACGCGTCCCAGTTCTCGCTGTCCTCGCCGTCGTGGTTCGGGATGACGTGCTCGAAGGCGTAGGACTCCTTCAACTCCCTGTACGCGCTGCCCGCCCGCTTCTCGATGTTCTCCAGGTCGGGCAGCGCCAGCTCGCCCTTCTGCTTGCGCGTCCGGCGCAGCAGCTTTCGCCGCATGACGTCCGTGACGAAATCCGGCAGCGCCACGCGCCGCGCCGGGTCCTTGAGTTCCAGGATCTCCTCCCGAGCCAGCGGCGCGAGAAACACGCTCAACCTCCGTACGCCCGCCAGCGACGGGTGCGTCAGCAGCACGCGCCCGACGAACGGGTTGCCCTCGAAAAACGCGTCGCCGCGCTCCAACTGCTTCGCCAGCGCCTCCAGGTCCAGCGCCTGCAGGTCCCCGCGCACGTCGAGCACGGCGAACCGCGGATCGGCCCGCAGCGCCTCGACCTGCTCCCGGGGCCGGAAGTGGTAGTCCACGCCGTCCCGCTCGCCGGGCCGCGGCGCGCGGCTGTTGTACAGCACCAGCTTGCGCAGCCGCGCGTGCAGCTCGGGGTAGAGGCGGGCCAGGGCCTTGTCCAGCGGGCTCTTCCCCGCGCAGGACGGGCCGGACAGTATGACCAGGCGGCCGGGTGCGCTCATGCGGATCGTCTCCTTTTCGTCGGGTGGATGACATTGTGCCGGACCTGTGGTAAGAATCAACCCATGACCTTCGGATGGCGACAGCGGCTCGCGGCGGCCCTCGCGGCGCTGGCCCTCCTCCCGCCCGGCGCCGGGGCGGCCAAGAAATGGCGCGTGATGGAGGAGTGCACCCTCATCGACAATCCCGCCAACGACGGCGACAGTTTCCACGTCCGCTGGAAAAACCGCCACTACATCTTCCGGCTCTACTTCGTGGACACGCCGGAATCGGAATGGAGCCTGCCCGAGCGGATCAAGGAACAGGCGGCCTACTTCGGCATTGACGAGGCGGCGACGGTTCAACTGGGCCGGGACGCGAAGAAGTTCACCGAGAAATTCCTCGCCGACGGGTTCTCCATCCAGACCATGCGCGAGGACGCGCGCGGCCGCAGCGACCGCGACCGCTTCTACGGCGTCGTCAAGAACAAGGCGGGCGAGGACCTGGCCGAGGCGCTCATCGCCAACGGCCTGGCCCGCATCCATGGCGTGGACAAGGACGTCCCCGAGGAGGTCCGCTCCTCGACCTTCAACCGCCGGCTCAAGGGGCTCGAGCTGCAGGCCAAGAACCAGAAGCTGGGCGGCTGGGCGCCGAACCTGACCCGCGTCGAGCAGCGCCTCGCCGGCCTCGCGGCGCCGGCCGACATAGTCGGGCAGACCGTGACCACCCCGCAGACCGTCTCCGTATTCTCCCTCGAGGACGCCTCCCGCCAGCTCGGCATCCTCCAGCGCGGCGCCCAGGTCAAGGTGCTCGAGGCCCTGTCGCCCATCATGCTCAAGATCCAGATCACCACCGGCAGCGGCGCCGTCATCGAAGGCCAGTGCCGCCGCGCCGACCTGGGGATTTGATCGGAGCGCGGTCGCATCCCGATGCGCTTCGCGATCGGGACTTGCCCGCGCACTCCGAAAAGGCTCGATACTTTTTCCAATGTTTGGAAAAATGCCCCCCGGATTTTTCCAATCATTGGAAAACAGGCAGGTGCGCCATGCGATTGCCGATCAGTTGGTTGAAGGAATACGTCGAGTTCGAGGACACGCCGCGGGGGCTGGCCGACCGCCTGACCTTTTCCGGCACCGAGGTCGAGGGCCTCGAGATCTTCGGCTCGACCTACGACGGGATCGTCGTCGGCGAAATCCTGCGCGTGGACCGGCATCCCAACGCGGACAAGCTCACGCTCTGCGCGGTGAATACCGGCCGGGGCGAACTTACGGTGGTCTGCGGCGCGCCGAACGCGCGCGCCGGCATGAAGGTTCCGTTCGCCCCGGTCGGTGTGACGCTGCCCAACGGCATGAAGCTCAAGGCCGCGAAGATTCGCGGCGTCGAGTCGCACGGCATGCTCTGCGCCGAGGACGAGCTGGGCCTCTCCGAGGATCATACCGGCTTGATGGAACTCGACGCGCGCTGGGCGCCGGGCACGCCGCTCTCCGAAGTCCTCGGCCCGCCGGAGGCCGTGCTGGAGCTTTCCGTCACGCCGAACCGGCCGGATTGCTTGAGCGTACTCGGCATGGCCCGCGAGGTCGCGGCCCTGTACGGGAGTCGCGTGAAGTGGCCCGAGGTGCATTTCGTGGAGTCCGATCCGGCGGTGGAACAGCTTGCGCGCGTGGAGGTTGAGGACGCCGACGGGTGCCCGCGCTACACGGCCCGCGTGATGACCGGCGTGAAGATCGGCCCATCGCCCGCCTGGATGAAGCGGCGCCTGGAACGGGCCGGCATCCGCGCGATCAGCAACGTCGTGGACATCACGAACTACGTCATGCTCGAGTGCGGCCAGCCGCTCCACGCGTTCGACCAGGAACTGCTGGAGGAGGGGCGGATCGTCGTCCGGCGCCTCCGCACGGGCGAGAAGCTCGCGACGCTGGACGGCATCGAGCGCGCGGTAACGCCGGACATGCTGGCGATCTGCGACGCGCGCCGGCCGGTCGCCCTGGCGGGCATCATGGGCGGCGCGGGCAGCGAGATCCGCGACGCGACGCACACGGTCCTGCTCGAGAGCGCGTGCTTCCGGCCGCGGGACATCCGGCGCACGTCGAAGCGGCTCGGGCTCTCCACGGAATCGTCCTACCGCTTCGAGCGCGGGGTGGACATCGAGCGCACGGAATGGGCGAGCCGCCGCGCGGCGCAGCTGATGGCCGACCTCGCCGGCGCGACCGTCGCGCGCGGCGTGGTGGATGTCTTCGCGAAACAGCCCGAGCCGCGCCGGATCTTCTGCCGGTTCGACAAGGTCAACGCGCTGCTCGGCCTGAACGAGGGCGGCGAACGGATCCAGCAGGTCTTCGAGTCGCTCGCCCTGCCGGTAGAGAAGGCGGACGCGCAGGGCTGCACCGTGCGGGTACCGAGCTTCCGGCCGGACCTTGAGGTCGAGGTGGACCTGGCCGAGGAATTCGCGCGCATCCATGGGCTGGACCAGATCCCTTCGCCCGCGCCGCACGCGCAAATCGTTGAGGGGGCGAAGGATGCGGATTGGCAGGCGGTGGCCGCCTGCCGCGCGCACCTGGTGGGGCTCGGCTTGCGCGAGATACTGAATTACAGCTTCGTGTCGGCCCGGTTCCTGGACCTGTTCGATCCCGGCGACGCGGCGCGGAGGCTGGTGATCCCGAATCCCGTGAGCCAGGACCACGCGGTCATGCGGACGGCGCTGATCCCGCAGATGGTGGACACGCTGGGCCGCAACCTGGCGCGGCAGGTTGAGGAGGCGGCGCTCTTCGAGATCGGGCGGGTGTTCGGCGTGGGGCCGGACGGGCAGCCGTTCGAGGAGGACCGGCTCGCGATCGGGCTGATGGGCCCGGCGGGGCGGACGGGGCTGGACCGCCGCCGGCCGGTGGAGCCGCAGGAAATGTATCTCTGGCTCAAGGGCGTCTGGGAAGAGTTGGCCGACGCGCAAAGCATCGAGTGGACGCTGTCCGCGGACAGCAGGTGCCCGTTCCTCGAGGCCGGCAGCGCCGCGGCGCTGTTCATCGGCGGCGAACCGGTCGGACGGATGGGCTTGGTGGACGCGAAGCAGCGGAGCGAGTGGCGCATGACGCAGCCGGTGGCGGTGCTCGAGGTGCGGCTGGCGCCGCTGCTCGGGCGCGCGCACGTGACGCCCGCGTGCCGGCCGGTCCCGGCCTATCCCTCGGTACGGCGCGACGTGGCGCTGATCGTGGACGCGGCAATCCGGCACGAGGATGTGGTGGGGCTGATCCGGAAAGCGGCGCCGGCGGAGCTGGAAAACATCGAAATTTTTGATATATTTTCCGGTGGAAACATCGGCGCGGGCCGCCGAAGTCTCGCCTACGCATTGACTTACCGGTCGGCCGCGCGGACCTTGACGGACGAGGAAGCCAACGGGTATCATGAAGCTATAAAGCAAGCGCTGAAGCGCGAGCTGAACGCGGAGATCCGCGAAGGCTGAACGAAGAATTTGAACAAGGCAGAGTAGATTCCCATGATTCCGTCATGGAATGAAATAGTGTTCGTATTCGCAGGCGCGGGACTGCGGGCTGCTGTGAATCCAATGGACAGTTGGCAGCCCCTTCCGAAGTACGCGGAACCCGCGCGGCCCCGGAGGGCTTCGGCGCCCGGGGTTCGGCCGAGAGCGGGGCCGGGTCCGCGAGGACCGGCGCCCGGGCCGACCGCCGGATAGCCGGCGGCGTGTTCTTTGCCAAAGAAAAGGGATTTCCTCCGGGCCGCGGGGTCCGGGGGTAAAAAAATACCCTGCCTTGTTCGTGATCGGGCCGAATTCTCTGACCCAACATTAACCATCAGGGAGCTCGAAGTCCGGGCGGCGCCCACATGCCCCTGCTAAACCCGGGGGACTTGGAGACCGATCGGCGGAGCACCCACCTCGTTAAGCGAGGTTCAGAGATGAGCGCCCCAACGGCTATGGCGGGGTATTTTTTTACCCCCGGAGCGGATCGATGGACGAGCTATTCGAGCAGGAGGAGAAACCGGAGCAGGCGAAGAAGCGGCCGCTGGCCGCGCGCATGCGCCCCCGGACCCTCGACGAGGTGGTCGGGCAGGAGCACCTGCTCGGCCCCGGCAAGCTGCTCCGCCGCGCCATCGAGGCGGACCGGCTCGGAAGCCTGATCCTCTACGGCCCGCCCGGCTGCGGCAAGACCACGCTCGCGGAGGTCATCGCCCGGGTCACCCGCCGCAAGTTCGTCCGGACCAGCGGCGTGCTGGAGAACGTCGCCGGGCTGCGCGCGCACCTCGAGGCGGCCCGCAATCGCCGCGCGACCAGCGGCGTCGAGACCATCCTGTTCATCGACGAGATCCACCGCTTCAACAAGGCCCAGCAGGACGTGCTGCTGCCCTACGTCGAGGACGGCGCCGTGATCCTGGTCGGCGCCACAACGCACAATCCCTTTTTCTTCATCAACTCGCCGTTGACGTCCCGCTCGCAGATCTTCCAGCTCGAGGCCCTCGCGCCGGGCCAAGTCCGGGTGCTGCTCGACCGCGCGCTGGAGCGGGACGAGGCGCTGCGTGCGCTGCCGGCGAAGGCCGAGCCGGAGGCGCTCGACCACCTGGCGAAGGTCTGCGAGGGCGACGCGCGGCGCGCGCTCAACGCCTTGGAGATCGCCGCGCTCACGACGCCGAAGGGCCCGGACGGGAGCGTGCTCGTCACCCGCGACGCGGCCGCGGACTCGATCCAGAAGAAGGCCGTCGTCTACGACCACGACGAGGACGGCCACTACGACACGATCTCCGCGTTCATCAAGAGCGTGCGCGGCTCCGACCCCAACGCGGCGCTCTACTGGCTGGCGAAGATGATCTACGCGGGCGAGGATCCGCGGTTCATCGCGCGGCGGTTGGTGATCCTGGCGTCGGAGGACATCGGCAACGCCGACCCGCGCGGGTTGACGGTCGCGACGTCGGCGCTGGAGGCCGTGGATTTCGTCGGGATGCCCGAGGCGCGGATCATCCTGGCCCAGGCGACGACGTACCTGGCGACGGCGCCCAAGAGCAACGCGTCGTACCTGGGCATCGAGGCGGCGATGGACGACGTTACGCACGACCGCGTCCTGCCGGTCCCGCGCCCGCTGCGCAGCACGGGGTCCAAGAAGGCCGCGAAGGAATTCGGGCACGCCGGCTATAAATACGCCCACAGCTTTGAGGGGCATTTCGTGGACCAGGAATACGCGCCGACGTCGAAGATTTACTACGCGCCGACGGAGCAGGGCTACGAGGAGACGATCAAGCGGAGGATCGAGCACTGGAACGAACAGCGCAAGAAGGCGCGCCGCGGGAAAAAGGCGGAATGAAGGAAATCCTTCGAAAGCGCATGCGCGCGCGCCGGGCCCGCTGGCCGGCGGCAAAGGTGCGCGCGGGAAGCGGCCGGGTTCGGCGGCGGCTGGCCTCGTGGCCGGTCTTCCGGGCGGCGCGGGTGATCGCCGCCTACCGGGCGACGCCGGGCGAGGTGGAACTGGGTCCGCTCTTGCGCGCGGCCGCGCGGCGGGGCGCGCGGGTCTGTGTGCCGGTGTTCGACGGCGCGAAGGGCGCCTACGCGTGGGCTTGGTGGACGCCGGGCGCGGCGGAAAAGGCCGGGCGCTACGGCATCGCCGAGCCGGCCCGGCGTCGGGCGGCGGACCCGCGGAGGATCGAGATGGTCCTGGTCCCGGGCCTGGCCTTCGACGCGAAGGGCCGGCGGCTGGGGCGCGGGGGCGGGCACTACGACCGCCTGTTGGCGCGCACGGCGGGCCTGCGCATCGGCGTGGCGTTTGAGGCGCAGCTCGTGCGCCGGGTGCCCCGCGCCCCGCACGACGTGAACATGGACGCCGTGGCGACGGACGAAGGGCTGTACGTGATGAATGAAATCCTGAAGCAAAAACCAAAAACCGCCGGCCGCCTTCTTCAAGCCGGCAGGAGCTGAACATGGAAGAACTGACAACCAACTGGTGGATGCCCACCGTCTTCGCGTTCCTGCTGATGGTCCTGGGCTTCTACACCCGGGCGCTGTTGGCCCGCGCCCACGCGCATACCATTGAGAAAAAAGCCGAGTTGACTCTCTTGCAGGCGAAGAAGGACGCCGAGGTCATCGCCCGCGAGGCGCAGATCCAGGCCCGGGACGAGGTCATCCGCGCCCGCGACGCGTTCGAAGCGGAGATCCGGTCGCGGCGGCAGGAGTTGATGGCGCTCGAGGAACGGATCGCCGCGCGCGAGGGGAACCTGGACCGCAAGCTGGGCGTGCTGGACAAGAAGGAACAGGCGCTCGACGACCGGATGGCCGAGATCGAGAAGGGCCGGGAGGCCGTGAAGGCCCGCGAGGCCGAGATCCAGGCCGTGGTGGACCGGGAGAAGGCCAAGCTGCAGGAGGTGGCCGGCCTTTCGCACGAGGAGGCCCGGCGGATCCTGCTGCAGAAGGTGGACGAGGAACTCCGCGCCGAGACGGGCGCCATGATCCGGAAATACCAGGAGGAGGCCAAGGCGAACGCCGAGAAGGAGGCCCGCGAGATCATTACGACGGCCATCCAGCGCTACGCCTCCGAGCAGGTCGCCGAGGTCACGACCAGCACGCTGAACCTGCCGAACGACGAGATGAAGGGGCGGATCATCGGGCGCGAGGGCCGCAACATCCGGGCGCTCGAGGCCGCGACGGGCGTCAGCTTCCTGATCGACGACACGCCGGAGGTCGTCGTGATTTCGTCCTTCGATCCCCTGCGCCGGGAGGTGGCCAGGGTTTCCCTGGAGCGGCTGATGGCCGACGGCCGCATCCACCCGGCGCGGATCGAGGAGGTGGTCGCCAAGGTCCGCGAGGAGATGGACGAGGTCACGCGCAAGGCCGGCGAGGAGGCGATCTTCGAGCTGGGCCTGCAGGGGGTGGCGCCGGAGCTGGTCCGGACGCTCGGCCGGCTGAAGTTCAGGCATAGCTTCGCCCAGAACGTGCTGCGGCACTCGGTCGAGACCGCGCAGCTCATGGGCATGATGGCCGCCGACCTCGGGCTGGACCCCGTGGTCGCCAAGCGCGTCGGCCTGTTCCACGACATCGGCAAGGCGATCGACCACCAGGTCGAGGGCAACCACGCGATCATCGGGGCCGACCTGCTCAAGCGGTGCGGCGAGTCGGCGGCGGTGGTCAACGCCGTGGCGGCGCACCACGGCGAGGTGGAGGCCGGCGGCAACACCTACGCGGTCCTCGCGACGGCGGCGGACGCCATCTCCGCCTCCCGTCCCGGGGCGCGCTCGGAGACGACGGCGATCTACCTCAAGCGGCTGGAGAAGCTCGAGGAGATCGCGAGCAGCTTCCGCGGCGTCGAGAAGAGCTACGCGATGCAGGCGGGCCGCGAGATCCGCGTGATCGTCGAGCCCGGCAAGATCGACGACAACGAGGCCATGCAGATGGCCCGCAACATCAGCAAGCAGATCGAGCAGGAGATGAAGTATCCCGGGCAGATCAAGGTCACCGTGATCCGCGAGACCCGGTGCGTGGAGTACGCCAAGTAAGGCAAATCCGAGATTCGAAGCACGAAATCCGAAACAAATTCAAATGGTTGAATTCCGAATGTTCAAAACAGGCCAGTGGAAAACGAAGGGTTCGCGCCGTTTCGGTCATGTGAAACTTCGGATTTGTTTCGGATTTCGATATTCGTATTTCGGATTTCGTTGTTGAAGGAGATGCCATGCGGATCCTAATTGTGGGCGACATGGTGGGATCACCGGGCCGGACGGCCTTTGCCCGCGTGGCCGGGCTGATGCGGCAGAAGGGCGAGGTGGACTTCGTCGTGGCCAACGCGGAGAACGCGGCGGGCGGGCGCGGGATCACCGGCGCGCTGGCGCGCGAGATCCTGGACGCGGGGGCGGACGTCATCACGCTCGGCGACCACGCCTGGGACCAGAAGGACCTGGCGGCGTTCCTGGAAAAGGAGCCCCGCGTGTTGCGCCCCGCGAACTCCGCGCCGGCCTGCCCCGGCCGCGGGTGGATCACCGTGGACACCCCCGGCGGCCGGGTTACGGTCCTTAGCGTCGTCGGGCGTGTCTTCATGGCGCCGCACTTCGATTGCCCGTTCCGGACCGCCGACCAGGTCCTCAAGCCGGACGCCGGGCTGGGGAAGGTCATCATCGTGGATGTTCACGCCGAGGCGACGTCCGAGAAGATCGCGCTGGGCCGGTACCTTGACGGCCGGGTCAGCGCGGTGGTCGGCACTCACACCCACGTGCAGACCTCGGACGAAACCATCCTGCCCAAGGGCACGGCCTACCTGACCGACCTCGGCATGACGGGCCCGCACGATGGCGTCCTGGGCCGGGAGGTGGCGCCTGTGCTCAAGAGGTTCACCACGGGCATGCCGGCCCCGTTCGACGTCGCCACCGGCGACGTGCGGCTCGAGGGCCTGCTGGTCACCGTGGACGCGGAGACCGGCCGGGCGCAGAAGGTCAAGCGCGTGCGGGAGCGCGTGGAGAAATGAATAGCGCCCGAACCCTGAACCCTGAATCCTCACCCCCTCCGGACGGCCGCCGGGTCTACCGGGTCTCCGAGCTCACCCGCCTGATCCGGGTCGCGCTGGAGAACGAGTTCGGCAGTGTCTGGGTCGAGGGCGAGCTTTCCAACGTCCACGTGCATTCGTCCGGCCACGTGTATTTCACGCTCAAGGACGAGAGCGCGCAGATCCAGGCCGCGCTGTTCCGGGGCTCCCGCGGCGCGGTGCGGTTCGAGCTGCGCGACGGGCTGAAGGTCCGGGCGTTCGGCGAGATCACCGCCTATGAAGCCCGCAGCCAGTACCAAATCATCGTGAAGCAGGTCGAGGAGGCGGGCAAGGGCAGCCTCCAGGAGGCCTTCGAGAAGCTGAAGAAGAAGCTGGCCGCCGAGGGCCTGTTTGACGAGGCGCGGAAGAAGCGGCTGCCGATGCTGCCGCGGCGGATCGGGATCGTCACCTCGCCGACCGGCGCGGCGATCCAGGACATGCTGAACATCCTCGGCCGGCGTTTCCCGAACCTGTATCTCCTGGTCGCTCCGGTGAAGGTCCAGGGCGAGGGCGCGGCGGCGGAGATCGCCGGGGCCCTTGACCTGCTCAACGCGCGGGGTGGGCTGGACGTGTTGATTGTCGGGCGGGGCGGGGGCAGCCTGGAGGATCTCTGGGCGTTCAACGAGGAGGTCGTGGCGCGGGCCATCGCGCGGTCGGCGATCCCGGTGATCTCCGCCGTCGGGCACGAGACTGATTTCACGATTTGCGACTTTATCGCCGACCTGCGCGCGCCGACGCCGTCCGCGGCGGCGGAACTGGTCGTCCGGCCCAAGGCGGATTTCGAGCGCATGCTGGACCAGTGGGCGGGCCGGATGGCCGGCGCGCTCCGGCAGCGGGCCCTGAAACTGAAAAACCGGCTTCTGAAGGTCGACCAGGTGCTCCGCGAGCCGCGCAACCTGGCGAGGCAGTACCGGCAGCGGATCGGGGCGCTGAAGACGGGCCTGGCCCGCGAGGTCCGGCACCTGCTCCAGCGGCGGCAGCAGCGGCTGGACGAACTCGGCCTGCGCTTCCGGAAACAGGCGCTCGTCTGGCGCGACGCGCGCCGGCAGGACGTGCGGCGGCTGGCGGCCTCGCTGAAGGCCTTGAGCCCGGACGCCGTGCTGGAGCGGGGGTTCAGCATCACCCGGCGGGCCGACGGACACATCCTGCGTGACGCCGCCGGGGTGGCGGCGGGCGAGCATATTTCAACGAAGCTGCATCGGGGCATCCTGGAATCCGAGGTCGTGAAGGGAGGGACGCATGGCGGAGAAAAAGGCTGAACAACCTATGACGTTTGAGAAGGCCTTGGCGCGGCTGGAGGCGATCGTCGCCGAAATGGAAGGCGGCCAGTTGAGCCTGGAGAAAATGATGGCGGCGTTCGAGGAAGGCTCCGCCCTGGTCAAGTTGTGCGCCGGTCAGCTCAACGAGGTGGAGCGGAAGATCGAGCTGCTGGTGAAGAAGGACGGCGAGCCCTCGACCGTCCCGTTTGAAGCGAAGCCGGGCTGAAACAGGCGGAGCCTCGCTGCACCGCCGCCGCGCCCCCGCCCGCGCCGGTGTCAGCCGGCGGCGAGGAGGATGACGACGAGGCCGACTTCCTCCTTCTTGTTTTTCAGGGGGCGGACCCGGATCCGGACCTCGCGGGGCTCGCGGCCGGGCATGACTTGCAGCGGCACGACTGCGGCGTCATCCTGCTTGTCCTGCTCGGACGCCTTGCGGACGAGGTTCATGAAGGCCTGGTTGGCGGGCTGCGCGCGCAGGGCGTCGAAGCCCAGGGTTTCCTTCTCCGTGCCCAGGAACTCCTGGGCGGCCGGGTTGAGGCGGAAGAACTCCTTCTCGGTGTCGGCCAGCAGGACCGGCTCGGAGACTTCCCGGTGGAGCAGGTCCAGGGCCCGGGAACTCAAGGCCACGCGTTCGGCACGCAGCGTGTCGTAGGCCTGGAGCTGCTGACCGAGCTGGTTGGCCAGCCGGGCCATGCCGGTGACCTCGTCGGGGAAGCGATCCCGCTGCCGCATCCCGGTTTCGTAGTCGCCCGCGAGCAGGCGCCGCAGGAAGCCGACGAGGCGCCGGCGCGCGGCGGTCAGGCGGAGCATCAGGTAGAGCCACCCGGCCAGGCCGACGGCCAGCCACGCGAGGAGCGGCCGCCAGAGGCGCGGCAGCGGGCCGCCGAGGAGCAGGACGGCGTAGCCTGTCGCCAGCGCCGCGACGACGGCGACCCAGGCCAGGATGATCGCGTGATGGGTCATGGTTCAGGGGGAGGAGAATTTCTCGATGTCCTCGTTCCGGCCGGCGACCAGGAGCTTGTGGCCCTCTTCGAGGGGCTCATCCGGGGAGGGCACGTCGTCGTAATCCTCCTCCAGCAGCCGCTCACCCTGTTCGTTGATCCGGGGCACCGGTTTTTTGATGGCGATGATGTTGACGTGGTACTTCTCCCGCGGCGCGATCCGGCGGATGGGCTGACCGACGAAGGCGGCCGGGACCTCGATCTCGGCTATGCTGTGCCCGCGGGACAGCGGGATGTGGCGCGCGATGCCCGCGGAGGCCAATCCTGCCGCGGTGATCCGGCCCATCTCCTCCTCCATGTTGATCACCTCGTCCACCTCCAGGGCCTTGAGGATTTCCCGTTGCAGCGGGCTGATGGCGCGGACCCAGACGCGCCGGATGCCGAGTTTCTTGAGGAGGATCGTCGTCAGCAGGTTGGCCTCGATGTCCTCGCCGATGCAGACGGCCACCACGTCCATGTCCTTGATGCCCACGGCCTGGAGCGCGGCCTCGTCGGTGGAGTCCAGTTGCACGGCGTGGGTGACGTCCTCCTTGATCTCCTCGACGAGATCCCGGTCGCGGTCCATGGCCAGGACCTGGACGCCCCGGTCGGCCAGTTCGCGCGCCAGGGTCTGCCCGAACAGGCCCAACCCGATGATGCCGATCTGTCTCATGGCGTACCGCCTTCCTCAACCGATCATGACCCGCTCTTCCGCGTAGGCATAATGCCCGCCGGCGCGCCGGCGCGCCGCGAAGGCGTAGGCCAGGGTCAACGGGCCCAGCCGGCCGGCCAACATCAACGCCGTCACCACCAGTTTGCCCGCGGCGGAGAGCGCCGGGGTGACGCCGGTGGAAAGTCCCACCGTCGCGAACGCGCTGACCGTCTCGAACGCGATGTCCAGGAACGGCTTGTTTTCCGCGGCGAGGAGCGCCAGCGTGCCGCCCAGGACCACTATAATGGAAAGCAGGAAGACCGTCATGGCTTTCTGGAGCGTCCCGAGCGAGATCGTGCGTTTCCAGAGCTGGACGTGCGGGCGCTCCTGGAGGCCGCTGATCACGGAGGCCCACAGGACCGCGGCGGTGGTCGTCTTGATCCCGCCGCCGGTGGAGCCCGGCGAGGCCCCGATAAACATCAGGATGATCATGACCAGGAGCGTGCCGGGCGCGAGGGCCGCGATGTCGCACGTGTTGAAGCCCGCGGTTCGCGTGGTGACGGACTGGAAGAGGGACACCCAGAGCTTGCCCCGCAGGGGCAGGGACGCGAGAACACCCTTCCGTTCGGACAGCCCGATCAGGATCCCGCCGCCGAGGATGAGCAGGACGGTGACGGTCAGCACGATCTTGGTCTGGATCCGAAACCGGTGCGTACGGTCCCCGCCGACGCGGCAGCGGCCGCGCGCGCACTGCACCACGTCCTGCACCGCGGCGAATCCCAGACCGCCGGCCACGATGAGCGCGCCGATCCAGAGATTGGTCGGCCCGTCGGCGGCAAACCGGACCAGGCTGTCGCTGAACGTCGAGAAGCCGGCGTTGCAGAAGGCCGATACCGCGTGGAACGCCGCGTGGCCCGCCCGCGCGACCGGGTCGGGCACGGCGGTCCGCCACGCGAGGAACAGTCCGGCCGCCCCGACGGTCTCGACGGCGAAGGTCATCGCGGCGAGGAAGACCAGCAGCGACCGCGCGCTGGACAGCGCCTCCTGGTCCAGGATGTCCTGGAGCACGGCCTCCTGCTTCATCGCCAGCGAGCGCCGCAGCAGGACCAGGACCGCGACGGAAAAGGTCATGATGCCCAGGCCGCCCAGTTGGATCAGGGCCAGGATGACGCCCTGCCCGAACAGGCTGAACCGGGTCGCCGTGTCCACCACGATCAGGCCCGTCACGCACGTCGCCGACGCGGACGTGAACAGGGCGTCCACGAAGGAGAGCGGCACGCCGTCCGCTGTCGCCGCGGGCAATTGCAGCAGGATCGCGCCCGTCCCGATCGCGAGAACGAAGGTGATCAGCATGAGTTGCGCCGGCTTCGCGAGCAGCAGGGAGAGGAACCGATAGGCCCGGCGCGCGCGGGACGTCAGCATGGCCACGATGACCAACTGCCGCCCGAACGCGCTCCACGGCGAACCCGTGCCGACCCACGCGAACTGGAGCAGGGGCACGAAGACGATGAGATCCATCCAGTGCCGGCGCAGGTGCCGACGCTTGTCCTCGCTCGCCAGGAAGGTCGTGATGACCGTCGCGAGAAACAGGCCGAGGATGCCCAGGTTGACCCGCCGGAGCCAGGGCGCCAGCGGGCGCAGCGCGGCGGTATGTTCCAGCAGCAGGATCAGGAAGGCGAGGAGGGCCACCGGGCCGATGATCCGGTCCAGGATTCTGGAAAGCCGCTGCAACATGCGCGCCGCTCCCGACGCGCACCATTACAGCAGGCGCGCGCGGCCGATGCAACACGGGAAAGGGGGTCGGGAGTCCTTTTCTGTTCGCAACTTCTTAGGCCATAACGAGAAGAACGGCTCCCGCCCCCCCCCTTTTTTTCCAGCATCGAGGCAACGGAAAGAACCTGATCATGGACGTCTTTGTGCGGCTCGCGTGGACGCTCGCCCTCCAGAGACACTTGGAGGGCGAGCCTCTGGCGAGCCGTTTGCTATATGCCCTGCAACCAGTCCGTCCAGCCCGCCAATCCTTCGCCGGTCCGGGCGGACAGCTTGAACACTGGGACGCCGGCGTGAACCTGGCGGATGAAGCCTTCGCACGCCGCCAGGTTGAACTCCAGGTGCGGCAGCAGGTCGATCTTGGTCAGCACGACCGCCTTCGCCTCGCGGAAGAGCAGGGGGTACTTCAGCGGCTTGTCCTCGCCCTCGGTCACGCTCAACACCGCGACCTTGGCGTGCTCGCCGATATCGAATTCCGCGGGGCAGACCATGTTGCCGACGTTCTCGACGATGACCAGCCGCAGGTTCTCCGCCGGGAGTTCCAGCAGGGCCTGGTGCACGAGCTTGGCCTCGAGGTGGCACGCGCCGCCGGTGAGCAACTGGCTGACGGGCAGGTTCACCGCCGCGATGCGTTCGGCGTCGCGCGTGGTCTCGACGTCGCCTTCCAGCACGGCCGCGCGGAACCCGGCGCCCAGTTTCCTGGCCGTGGCCTCGATCAGCGCGGTCTTGCCGGAGCCCGGCGAACCGATGAGATTGACCATGGACAGTTTCCGCTCGGCGAGGACCTTGCGCGTGGCGGCGGCCCACTTCTCGTTTTCGCCCATCAGGTCCTTGTAGACTTTAATGTTCTGCGTCGCCATGTTCGTCGACCTCCAGGCTTTCCAGGTGCAGTTCCATTCCCGTAATCAACTCGATTTCGCCCGATTGGCAAGCCCCGCACAGAAAAAGGGGCACCTCCAGCGCGCCCTGCCAGCCGCAGGCCTTGCACCGCGCCGTGACCGGGACCGGGCGGAGCACGAGCTTCGAGCCGGCGGCGGGGGTGTTTTGCGTCAGAGACTCGTAGGCAAAAACCAGCGTATCCGGCACGATCTGGTGCAGGGCGCCGACGGCGATCCGGGCCGCGCGCAGGGCACCGGGCGGCAGGCCGCGGCCGGCCAGTTCGGCCAGTACCGCCTGGACGATGCCCTGGCCTATGGAGAGTTCGTGCATGGGATTTCCGCCAGGACGGCCGCCTCGTAGTCGGCGAGACGGGCGGCGAGCGTAGGCGAGAGTTGCGGCTCGAGTTCGATTCGGTCGGGCTGGATGCCGAAGATGACGACCTCGGGCGGACATTCGCCCAGTTGCTTCGAAAGCTCCAGGATGCCGAACAGGTCGCCCTCGTGAAGCGAAAGCCCCGGCATCTTCTTCAGGCTGGCGGCCTGGTCCGGCGTGAAGCGCCGGATCGTGCCGGGGGGCTCGCCCATCAGGGCGCAGTCCACGAAGACGGCCTTTTGCTTTCCCGCCATCGCGTGCAGCGCGACCATTCCGGACGTGCCGGCGTCGAGGAATTGAACGTCTTGGAACTCGGCGGCCCGTGCGGCCAGCCGCTCGACCAGGCGCACGCCGATGCCTTCATCGGACATGAGCAGGTTACCGAGGCCGATGACGATGCAAGGTGTTTCCTCTGACTTCATGCCTATTCGCTTTGCTTCGCGCGCGGATATCTCAAGGGGTGAAGCCGAAGAGCTTGAGCTTGGCGGTCAGGAGGTTGTCCAGGCCGGGCAGGTCCTTGGGGTAAACCGAGATCAACCGTTTGCCTTCCTGCTGATACAGCGTTTGTTTCTTGTACATGCTCATCTTGTACTGCGGCGTGTCGAGGCCCCAGTATTCAATGTAGACGTCCAGTTCGGGCAGGTAGAAGTCCGGCCGGATTTGGAACTCGGCAATGATGCGGTACTTCGCGTCGTAGCGATAGGCCAGGCCGTGAGCGGTCAGCCAATCGGCAATGCGCCGCTCGCCCTCGGACTGCACGACGGTGCCGTCGCGGGCCTGGATGGTCTTGTTGATCTCGACCTGCGTCTCGAAGTTGCGGCGCTCCAGGAAGGTCTCGTCGAAGCACCGGTCGCAAAAGACGCGCTGAAAGGCCTGGTGAGACCGCGCGTATTCATCGGCCGTGACCTTCGCGTTGCACCGTTGACAATGATGTTCGGCGGCCGCCGCCGCAATGCGGACCGCCTCCTCGATGAACAACGCGGCCGCGGTGGCATCGCGCTGGATGTAGTCCTTTTCGCGCGGGTTTTGGGCCATGTCGCGCAGGTCATGCAGGCAGCTTTGCGCCGCCGCGCCGTAGGCCTTCAGCGCCTTGATGGCATATTGCCGGGTTTGCGTGTGAGGGTCGTTGTGTGCCACGGGTCCGAGCGCGGCCACCGCGGCCGCCTGGTCCACGCCCATCCAGGCCAGCTTGCCCAACGCCGAGGCGGCCAGCCGCCGGGCATTGGCAGAGGAGGAATGCAGCAAGGTCAGAAGCTCACTGAAACTGCCGACATCGCCTTCCCGCCCGATGGCCACGGCGCGCTCGGACAGCTTTTTTTCAAGCTGCCGGTCCATTGGGTTCTTCATGCCGGCTTCCCCAACGTGAACGCGCGAAGCAAAGTAAGTCCCGTCCCAAGCCCGGCATAGCCGCTCTTACACAAACTCCACGTTCAAATAATGCGTGGAGCACGAGATGCACGGGTCGTAAGCGCGCACGAGCATCTCGAGGAGCAGCCGGATTTCCTCCTGCGGCCGGTCCATGATCTGCGGGACCAGGGCCTCGAAATCCTTCTGGATGTTCGCGTGGTTCTGGTTGGTCGGGATGCAGCAGTTGGCCCGGACGCAGTTACCCTTCTTGTCGAAGGCGTAGCGGTGGAACAGGATGCCGCGCGGCGCCTCGACCGCGCCGGCGCCTTCGCCCTCGCGGGGCTCCACCTTCGGCAGTTCGGGCTTGAGGCCCTTCGTCAGCAGTTCGTCGATGATCTGGATGCTGTGCTCCGTGATCTGCACGCACTCGACGACCTGGGCGACGTTGTTCATGTAGGGATTGCAGCAGCCCTTCTTCAGGCCGAGCTTCTTCGCCGTGGCCGCCGCCAGGGGCAGCAGCAACTCGGCGTTCAGGTTGAACCGGGCCAGCGCGCCGACGGCGAAGGCGTCGCGGTGCCACTTGCACCACTTGGCCGTGGACTGCGCCGTGACGTACTCGTTCACCACGGACTCGAACTGTTGCACGGGCGTGATTTCCTTCGTGTCCGTGCTGCCGATGCCTCCATGGTAGAACGAGTAGTGCGTCGGATCGACGAGCGCGATGTACTCGGTGTCCCGGTCGAAAGCCGGGAGCTTGGGCGCGAGGCTCAAGACGACCTCGGCGAGGGTCTTGAGGTCAGGAACGATGCCTTCGAGGGTCTTCTTCAGCTCCCGCAGGTACTGCTCGGTCGGCAGGCTGGCGAACCCGCCGGGCTTGATGGTGACGGGGTGGGTCATGCGCCCGCCGATCGCCTCCATCCACTGGTTGCCCGTGCGGTGGAGCTTGATCACGGTCTTGACGACGGCCGGGTGGCTGGCGACCAGCGGCACGACGGACTTCTGGCCGAGCAGGTCCGGCGCGACGAGGTAGCCGACGTGCAGGCTGTGGCTCTCGAGCTGCTCGGAGTAGTGCAGGAGCATCCGGAGCTTGTCCGTCTGGTCGGAGACCTCGATGCCCATGGCGTCCTCGATCGCCTTGATGGCCGAGAACGAGTGGGTGACGGAGCAGATGCCGCATATGCGGCTGACGATGGTCTGGATGTCCTCGAAGCTGCGGCCGCGGACCATGGCTTCGAAGAAGCGGGGCGCCTCGGGCACCTGCCACTCAAGCTTCTCGATACGGCCGTCGGAGGCGCGCAGCACGATGTTGCCGTGCCCCTCGACGCGGGTGATGTGGTGGACGTGGATGTCGATGGTCTTGCTCATGAGGTCTTCTCCTGCCCGCTGCCGAACAGCAGCAGCCGGCCCTTCAGGTCTTCCATGGTCTTGCCGTAGTGCTCCATGACCTCGCGCGCGGCCTGGACGTTGGGGTCGTCCACGTAGCCGCGGCAGCCGAAGCACCAGAACCCCGCGGAGGGGCACTTGGCGTCGCAGCCGGCGCGGGTGACGGGGCCGAGGCAGATCTCGTTGTACTCGTAGCGGCACACGTTGCCGCGCATCTTGCACTCGACGCACACGGGGTAGTTCGGGATCGCCGGCGTCTTGCCCAGGGCGACGCAGCGCAGGATGTAGGCGAACTCCTTGTTGTTGATCGGGCAGCCGTGGATCTTCAGGTCCACCTTGACCACCTCGTCCAGCGCCTTGGTCGGCATGGTGTTGAGGTGCGGCTTGCAGGCGTCCTTCCCGTACACGGTCGCCCGGACGTCGTCCATGGTGAAGTTGTTCTTCAGCTTGTTCACGCCGCCCATCGTGGCGCACGCCCCGAGGGCGACGAGGACCTTGGCGCGCGAGCGGATCTGGCGCAGCTTCTCCTCGTCCTCGGGCCGCGTGATCGAGCCCTCGACGACGGCGATGTCATAGGTGTCGCTCTGGTCGCTGATGGCCTCCCGCCACTCGACGGGCTGGATCAGCGAGAGGACGTCGAGGAGTTCCTCCTCCAGGTTGACGATCTGGAGCTGGCACCCCTCGCAGCAGGCGAAATCGAAAATGGCGACGCGCGGCTTGTCCATCAGATGGCCTCCCGTACTTCGGCGACGTCGGTATAGCGGAACACGGGCCCGTCCTGGCAGACGTACAGGCCGTTGATCTGACAGTGCCCGCACTTCCCGACGCCGCATTTCATGTGGCGCTCCAGCGAGACGTAGGTCCGGTCCTTCCCGATGCCCATCTTGTCGAGCTCGAGGATCACGAACTTGTACATGATCGGCGGGCCGCAGATGATGGCGACCGTCCGGGCCGGGTCCACCTTGACCTTCGGCATCAGCGTCGTGATGACGCCCACGTTCCCCTTCCAGTTCTCGTCGCCGCGGTCCACGGTCTCGAGGTAGGTGGTGTCCGGCTGCGCGGCCCACCGCTTCGTGTCCTCGACGAACAGCCGGTCCGCCGGGGTCTTGGTGCCGAACAGGATCGTCACGCGGCCGTAGTCCTTGCGATGGTGCAGGACGTAGTCGATGGCCGACCGGACCGGCACCAGGCCGATGCCGCCGCAGACGAACAGCAGGTCCTGCCCCTTCATCGCGCCGTCCACCGGGAAGTGCGTTCCGAACGGGCCGCGGATGCCGACCTTCTGGCCCGGGGTCAGGCGGTGCATGGCCGCGGACACGTTGCCGACGTTGCGCACGACCATCTGGAACCCGTCGCGGTAGGTCGGGGACGAGGAGATCGAGATCGGCGCCTCGCCGATGCCCGGGATGGCGATCTCGGCGAACTGGCCCGGCTGGTGGCCCAGCGGCCGGCCGCCGGAGAGCTTGAACTCGAAGAACATCTCCATCTTCGTCATCGGCTCGGCGCGGACGACGTCCGCCGGCTCGGGCAGGTAAATGTCCTTCTCGGGCAGCGTGGTCAGGGTCTGGCTCATCGCGGTCCCTCCGCCAGTCGGTTGTAGATTTCCACCGGGTTCGCGATCTTCGACACGCAGGCGCCGATGCAGCGGCCGCAGCCGACGCAGGCGATCTGCCGGTGCTGCTCGAACAGGTACTGGCCCTTCCGCAGGTAGCGGTGGCGGTAGCGCTCCGGTTTCTTCTTCCGGAAGTTGTGGCCGCCGGCGACGAGGGCGAACTCGGCGAGCATGCAGCCGTCCCACGTGCGGACGCGTTCGCCGCTTTGGAGGTCCCAGTTCACGTCGTCGCGGACGTTGAAGCAGTAGCAGGTTGGGCACACGAGGTTGCACGAGCCGCAGGAGAAGCAGCGCTTCGACTTCTCCTCCCAGACCGGGTGGTCGTAGGAGCGGGCCAGCAGCGCCGGGAGGTCCTCCGGCTTGACCTTCAACTCGTGGCGCTTGAGCAGCTTCTTGTTGTGCTCCCAGGTCATCTTCCGGAGCTGCAGGTCGGCCTCCGCGGCGTCCGGCTCGCCCGTGATCGGCTGCATCAACGCGGCGCCTTTTTCCGAGCGGCTCTCCACGAGGTACTCGTCGTTGATCCGGGTGAGGATCACGTCGCCGCCCTCCTCGAGGACCGCGGTGTTCATGCAGCCGGCGAACACGTGGGCCGAGGCGTGCTGCACGTCGGCGATGACCAGCGTGGCCTTCGCGCGGCGCTTGAGATAGTGGATGTCCGGCTGGCCCGCGGCGAAGACCGCGTCCATCTGGAGGATCGCGGCGGCGTCGTACGGGTGCACGCCGAAGAGCACGAGCGGCGCCTCGTCCACCACGCTCTCGTAGCCCTTCGCGCTGAAGCGAAGGAGGGTCTCGCAGGGCGGCTGGAGGAAGGCCTTGGGCGCGGTCACGGCCACGTCGTAGTCCAGCCGCAGCGCGGCGGCCGCGGCCAGCGGGGCGAAGGCGAACTTGTCGCCCTTGGCCTGGACGCCGATCACCTGCTGCCGACCGATCAGGCCGTCCACCCAGCGTTCCAGGGCGGCGGGGCCTATCTTCTTTATGCTCATCCGGTGTTCTCCTTCGGCTTCGCGTCCCGCCGCGGCGCGGCGGGGGGTTGGAAAGCGGCGGGTCAGTCGTGCCCGTACATCAGCTGGATCTCGCGCAGGACGTCGCGCCGGCTGACGATGCCGACCACCTTGCCGTCCTTCACGATCGGCACGCGGCGGATGCGCTGGTTCACGCAGGTGTGGACCAGGTCCTGCATCGGCGTCTCCGGCGGGAACGAGACGATCTTGCGGCTCATCGCCTCGCCCACGGTCGCCTCCTCGGCGTGGCCGTCGAACGCGAAGTTCAGCAGGTCGTGCTCCGTGATCATGCCGATCAGCCGGCCTGCGTCGTCCACGACGGGCATCCCGCTGATGTGCCAGCGCAGCAGCTGGTCGATGACTTCCATGACGCGCATGGATTCGGTGGCCGTGATGACCGGGTGGGTCATGAGATCCTGGGCTGTTTTCATCTTCATGGGCGCCTCGCAGGAACAAGAGTGAATCGGGTGCAGACCTTATATAAAAGGTCGCCCGGTGGCCAGCCTTTTTTCCGTATTTTCACCGGCGGCCCGGCGGTTTATACTCGGCCCGTGAAGAGGGTCGTCATTCTGGCGGGCGTCGCGCTCCTGGTGGCCCTGGCCGGCGGCTGCGCGCGCGCCGAAGAACGGCCGCGGTCCGACGGGGAAATGCCCGCCAAGGCCATCGCCATGGTCGAGTTGCTGAAAAGCTACGGCGTTCGCGATCCCGAGGTGCTCCGGGCGATGGAGAAGGTCCGTCGGCCGCAGTACATCCCGGAGGAATACCGGGGCGCGACGGACCCGTACGGCGACCATCCCTGTCCCATCGGCCACGGGCAGACCATTTCGCAGCCGTTCATCGTGGCCTACATGACGGAAAAGATGGCGCCGTGGAAGGGGCAGCGGTTCCTCGAGATCGGCACCGGGTCCGGCTACCAGGCGGCCATCCTGGCCGAACTCGGGGCCGAGGTCTTCACCATCGAGATCATTCCCGAACTGGCCGAGCATGCCCGGAAGGCCCTGGCCGCGGAAGGCTATCCGCGGGTGCAGGTGCTTGCCGGCGACGGCTACCTCGGCTGGCCGATCCACGCGCCCTTCGACGCCGTCCTCGTCACCTGCGCGCCCGAGGAGGTGCCGGCCGCGCTCGTCGAGCAGCTCAAGGACGGCGGCCGCATGATCCTGCCCCTCGGCGCCGCCGGCGCGCAGCGGCTGGTCATCCTCCGGAAGAAAGACGGCCAGGTGAAGGTCGAGAACGATCTGCCCGTCCGGTTCGTCCCCATGGTCCATGGCCGGTAGGGCCGCCGGCGCGCGCGCCGAGCGCGCCGCGGCGCGAAGGATCCTGCCGGATTTCACTTGAAGCCGCGCCGCGCGTCTGGTTAAAGAGACGCCCGGGCTGTGCCCCAGAACCAAGTCCGGCCCGGTCGCCCCAGGCGATCCATAGAGAAAGGCAAGATCGTCATGGAAGCGCCGACAGAATCCGAGTTGATCCCCGTGGGTCCGTCCAACGTTCTGGTGGTCAACGCGGGCAGCTCCTCGTTGAAATTCACGATGTACTCGATGCGGGGCGAGGCCATCCGCGCCAAGGGCATCGTCGAGCGCATCGGCCTGGCCGATCCCGGCCTGCTCTACGAGCGGTTCGACGGCAAGAAGCTCAAGGAGAAGGTCGCCGTCAAGAACCACGACGAGGCGCTGCGCGTCATCTGCGACAAGCTGGTGGACCCGGCCGTCGGCGTGCTGGCCAATCTCGGCGAGGTCGAGGCCATCGGGCACCGTGTCGTGCACGGCGGCGAGAAGTTCCGCGACTCGGTCCGGATCACGGACGAGGTCAAGCGGATCATCCAGGAAATGGCCACGCTGGCCCCGCTGCACAACCCGCCGAACCTCGGCGGCATCGAGGCCTGCGAGCGGGTTTTCGGCGACATCCCCAATGTCGCCGTGTTCGACACGGCCTTTCACCAATCCATGCTGCCCTCGTCCTACCTGTATGCCATTCCCTACGAGTACTATGAAAAGTACGGGGTTCGCAAATACGGCTTTCACGGCACGTCGCACAAGTTCGTCGCGCAGGCCACGTCCGCCTTCCTCCGCAAGCCGATGGCCCGGCTCAAGCTCATCACGTGCCACCTCGGCAACGGCTGCAGCATCGCGGCCATCGATCGCGGCAAGGTGATCGACACCAGCATGGGCATGACCCCGCTCAACGGGCTGGTCATGGGCACCCGCTGCGGCGATATCGATCCGGCCGTCGTTCTGTACCTCGTGCGGCAGGGGATGAGCGCGGACGATGTGGACAAGATGCTCAACAAGCGCAGCGGGCTGCTCGGCGTCGCCGGGATCGGCAGCGGCGACATGCGCGACATCATCGCCGCCGCGGAAGGCGACAACGACCAGGCCAAGCGCGCGCTGTTCATGTTCTTCCACCGGCTCGTGTCCTACATCGGCGCCTACGAAACGATCCTCGACGGCGCGGACGCCGTGGTCTTCACCGGGGGCATTGGCGAGAACAGCGCCTACATCCGGGAGCGCGTGGTCTCGCGGCTCGGCTGCCTGGGCTGCTTCCTGGACAAGGAGGTCAACCGCTCCGTCGTGGGACGCACCGCGGTGATCAGCACCGCGGAGAGCATCCTGAAGGCCGTCGTGGTTCCGACCAACGAGGAATTGATGATCGCGCGCGAGACGGTGCGCCTGCTGACACCCGCCGCGGAGGAAAGGATCTGACCCCATGAGCCTGCTCGATACCCTGGTCCCCAAGGCCCGCGCCGCCGGCCGCACGCTGGTGCTCCCCGAGGGCCACGACCCGCGCGTCATGGAGGCCGCCGCCGGGATCGCGAAGCAGGGCATCGCCGCCCGCGTCATCGTCCTGGCCTCCCCCGCCGAGCGCGCGAAGACCCGCGACAGGATCTCGTTCGAGGGGCTCCCGGTCCAGGTGCTCGACTACCTCAACGCCCCCGAGCGCGACCGCCTGATGCTCAAGCTCCTCGAACTGCGCCGCGCCAAGGGCATGACCCCCGAGCAGGCGCGCGAGACGATCCGGGACCGCCTCTACTTCGGCAACCTGATGGTCCGCGAGGGCCTGGCCGACGGCCTCGTCGCCGGTTCCATCGCCTCCACCCCGGACATGGTCCGCACGGCCTTCCAGTGCGTCGGCACCGCCCCCGGCATCAAGTTCGGCAGCAGCTGCTTCGTCATGGAACTCGCCAGGCCCGCGCCCGGCGGCCAGGGCGTCCTGCTCTACGCCGACTCCGGCGTCAATCCCAACCCGAACGCCGAGCAACTCGTGGACATCGCCGTCGCCACCATCCGCACCTACCAGGCCCTCGTCGGTGGCCAGGCCCGCGTCGCCATGCTTTCGTTCTCCACCCGCGGCAGCGCGAAGCACGACCTGGTGGACAAGATGGTCCGCGCCACGGAGCTGACGAAGAAGCGCGTCGCCGAGCTCGGGCTCGACGCCCTCGTGGACGGCGAGCTCCAGGCGGACGCCGCCATCGTCCCCGCCGTCGCCGCCTCGAAGTGCGCGGACAGCCCGCTCAAGGGCGCCGCCAACATCCTGATCTTCCCCGACCTCCAGGCCGGCAATATCGGCTACAAGCTCACCGAGCGCCTCGCCGGCGCCGCCGCCTACGGCCCCATCATGCAGGGCCTGGCCAAGCCCGTGAACGACCTCTCCCGCGGATGCAGCGCGGACGACATCGTCGGCGTCGCCGCCATCACCGTCTGCCAGTCGCTGGGCTGACGGGAGGGCGCGGCGCCCCCCGCGCCCTGGGCGGACATGGACAGCCCTTCCACTTTTGGCGCCCGAATCACAGCGGGTTCGTAGCTCCCGCTGTACTTTCAGCAGACGTCCACGGTGCCGCAGGCGCTATGAGCCTGCTGTTCTGCCCGGGATGATACCAGGTACGGGTGAGAGGCGGTACGAACGGCGTCGCAGAGCTCCGCCCTCCAGTGGCAGGAATCATGGAGG